>NZ_JANJFJ010000239.1:0-6855 GCF_024626565.1 Microbacterium sp. zg.Y909 | reverse complement strand
CAGCGATTCGGCGCCCCGGTGTACGTGCGCAAGCAGATCGTGCACAACATCCATGTCGTCACCGAGCTCGAGGCGCTGGGCGCGATCTTCGTCGAAGAGGTCGATGAGGTGCCGCCCGGGGCGCACGTCGTCTTCAGCGCGCACGGTGTCTCACCCGCCGTGGTCGACGCGGCGGCCGACCGCGGGCTGCAGGCGATCGACGCCACCTGTCCGCTCGTGACCAAGGTGCACCGCGAAGCGGTGCGCTTCGCACGCGACGACTTCGAGATCCTCCTGATCGGCCACGCCGGTCACGAGGAGGTCGAGGGCACTGCCGGCGAGGCCCCCGACCACGTCACCGTTGTGAACTCACCCGAAGAGGCGGACCTGGTCGAGGTGAAGGACCCCTCCAAGGTGGTCTGGCTCTCGCAGACCACCCTCTCGGTCGACGAGACGATGGAGACGGTGCGACGACTGCGCGAGCGCTTTCCGCAGCTGCAGGACCCGCCGTCTGATGACATCTGCTACGCCACCCAGAACCGGCAGGTGGCCATCAAGAAGGTCGCCGTCGGCGCTGACCTCGTGATCGTCGTGGGATCGGCCAATTCCTCGAACAGCGTGCGTCTGGTCGAGGTCGCCCTGGAGTACGGCGCGAAGGCCGCCTACCGCGTGGACTACGCCCACGAGATCAAGCAGGAGTGGCTCGACGGCGTCGAGACGGTCGGGGTCACCAGCGGAGCCTCGGTTCCCGAGGTGCTCGTCAAGGAGGTCTTGGAAGACCTCGCCGGTGCCGGCTACCGCGACGTCGAGGAGGTGCGCACCGCCGAGGAGGACCTGCTGTTCTCGCTGCCCAAGGAGCTGCGCCAGGATGCCTCCGGCAAGCGGGACGAGCGCGCGCTCGGTGGACGGGGGCGCGCGTGAGCGATACCGATCCGCGTCCGCGGCCCCAGTACGGCGAGTACGCCACCGCCGAAGAGCAGCAGGCGCGCATCGCGCGGCCCGACGCCACCGATGCCCTCTCGGCCGGAGTCTCGCCCGAGGCTTCGACGCCGCGGGATCGCATGCCCGCCGTGCCCCCGACGACCTCGGCCGCCCGTCCCACCCGCACGGCAGACCGCGTGTTCGCGTTCGTGCTGCTCGGGTACGGACTGCTGACCGTGCTTGCGGCGGCCCCCCAGATGCTCGATGTGGGCGCGTTCGCGCAGACCCTGTTCCAGACGCTCGGTGTCGACGCGCAGCTGGCAGACCCCGATTCCCTGCGTGGCTGGGGAGTGGCCGGTGCCTCGGTGCTGGTGATCGGCTGGCTGCTGACGGCATGGTTCTCGTGGCGGAGCCTCGCCGCGCGCCGGCTGACGTGGTGGATCCCGCTCGTCGGCGGCATCCTCTGCAACTTCGTCTCGGGAACCCTCATGGTGATCCCGATCATGAACGACCCGGTCGCGTGGGAAGCCCTGCAGCGCACGGTCTCCGGCTGACCTGACGAGCGCTGCGCGCCTCGGACCGAGGTCGCCGAGCCCGGCACCGACGCAGAACGCCCCGACCATCAGGCCGGGGCGCTCCGCGTGAGAACGACAGTCGGGCGTCAGGCGCCGAGCGACTGCCCGGCCGAGCCGAGCTGACGGGTCGCCTCCACGACGCGTGCGGCCATCGCCGACTCGGCGACCTTGCCCCAGGCGCGGGGGTCGTAGGCCTTCTTGTTGCCGACCTCGCCGTCGATCTTCAGCACGCCGTCGTAGTTCTGGAACATGTAGCCGGCGACAGCACGCGTGAAGGCGTACTGGGTGTCGGTGTCGATGTTCATCTTCACCACGCCATTGGCGACGGCCAGGGCGATCTCCTCCGGCGTCGAGCCGCTGCCGCCGTGGAAGACCAGGTCCAGGGGCTTCGGGCCGGTGCCGAACTGGGCAGCGATGCCTTCCTGGATCTCGCCGAGCAGCTCGGGCTTGAGCTTGACGTTGCCGGGCTTGTAGACGCCGTGCACGTTGCCGAAGGTCAGCGCGGCGATCCAGCGTCCCTGGTCACCGAGGCCGAGGGCCTCGACCACCTGGGCGACGTCACCGGTCGTCGTGTACAGCGCGTCGTTGGTGCCCTCGTGCTTGACGCCGTCCTCTTCGCCGCCCACGACGCCGATCTCGACCTCGAGGATGGCGTTGATGTTCTTCATGCGGGGGAGCAGCGTCTTCGCGATCTCGATGTTCTCGGCCAGCGGCACCGCCGAGCCGTCCCACATGTGGGACTGGAAGATCGGGTTGCGGCCGGCCTTGACCTCTTCTTCGGAAGCGGCGATCAGCGGCAGCAGGAAGTCGTCCAGAGCCGGCTTCGGGCAGTGGTCGGTGTGGAGGGCCACGGTGATGGGGTAGTTCTTGGCGACCTCGGTCACGAACCTCGCCATGGCGAGGGCGCCGGTTGCACGACCCTTGACGGTGTGGCCGGCGAAGTAGTCCGCACCACCGGTGGTCACCTGGATGATGCCGTCGGAGCCGGCTTCGGTCAGGCCCTGCAGCACGGCGTTGATCGACTGCGAGCTGGCGGCGTTGATGGCCGGGTACGCGAAGCCGCCGGACTTCGCGCGGTCCAGCATCTCGGCGTACTGGTCGGGGGTTGCGACGGGCATGTCTGCTCCTAAAAGTCGGCGGGTGTTCGCCTTCACTCTAGCGAAGCGGTCCCTTCCGGTCCCGGGGGTGGGGCCGTGCGTATCCCGGTGCCGACTTGTCATCAGCGAAAGAACCGGGGTTCCTTCGGCTCTCGCGCACCCGAACTTCCGGCGTCGGCGGCATCCGCAGGCATAGGCTGACCCCATGGTGAGCCTGACCGCGGATATGAGTCCCCTGCACCCCGACCGTAACCTCGCGCTGGAGCTGGTGCGCGCCACCGAGGCGGCGGCGATTCGATCCGTGCCGTTCATCGGGCGGGGGCGCAAAGAGCTCGCCGACGGTGCGGCGGTGGATGCCATGCGCGCCTTTCTCACGACGGTCAACTTCGACGGCACGATCGTGATCGGCGAGGGGGAGAAGGACAACGCCCCCATGCTCTTCAACGGCGAACGCGTCGGCACCGGCCGCGGCCCGCAGTGCGACGTGGCGGTCGATCCCATCGACGGCACCTCGCTGACGGCGGCAGGGCGCAACAACGCGCTGTCGGTGCTCGCGGTCTCGGACCACGGCACCATGCTCGATGCCTCGACCGTCTTCTACATGGACAAGCTCGTCACCGGTCCCGCAGGCGTCGGCGTCGTCGACATCCGCCTGCCCATCGGCGAGAACATCCGCCTGCTGGCGAAGGCGCTCGGAAAGCCGGTGGACGAGATCGTCGTCTCGGTGCTCCACCGACCGCGTCACGACCGGCTCATCGATGAGATCCGCGAAGCCGGCGCCGGCACCCGGCTGATGAGCGACGGTGACGTCGCCGGCGGGATCAACGCCGCGCGCCACAACGCCCGCACCGACATGTGCGTCGGCATCGGCGGCAGCCCCGAGGGCATCGTCACCGCCTGCGCGATCAAGGCGCTCGGCGGTCACATCCAGGGCCGGCTGTGGCCGCGCGACGACGACGAGAAGCAGAAGGGGCTGGATGCCGGGCTGAAAGTCGACGGAGAGGTGTACGAAGCCGAGGACCTCGTGCGCGGCAAGAACACCATCTTCGTCGCCACCGGCGTGACCAACGGCGAGCTCGTCGCGGGCGTTCGCCGGGAGCGGGACTACGTCTACACCGAGTCGGTCGTGCTGCGCGGCGCCTCGGGAACACTCCGCCGCATCACGTCGGAGCACCTCACCTCGAAGTGGCTGTGACGGGCGGGGCCGACACCGTGATGTCTCTGTGACCGTTCTCTCAGGCGGGGCTCTGTAACAATGGTGAACGGTGTCGACGGCGATGCAGACCATCGTTCACAAGCCCGAGGGGACCCCCACATGAGCACTCAGGCGCAGAGCCCGAAGACCGGACAGATGCCGGTCATCGTGTCGACAGACCCCTCCCGTCGGCCCGATGTGCTCTTCCGCCGGCGCATGCCCGAGGGTCACCAGATGAGCGCCTGGTGGATGATCGGCGCCTTCCTGGGCGTCTCGCTGGCCGTCATCGGCCTCATGACCTTCTTCCCCGGCGGCGTCTGACGACAGCTGCCCACCGGCTCCCGCCCGGCGCGCACCGTGGCGCTCAGTCCGGGGCGACGCGGTCGCGCACCGCACCCACGTCCGCCGACAGCAGCGCGTCGTCGGCGACGAACTCAGGCGCGGTCAGCCGCCGCGGCGTGCTGGCGATCGCCGCCGGAGCGTCGACGGCGCTGAGCTTGGTCTCGTCGATGCCGGGGAACCGGCGCGCCGTGACGAGCACGCGGCTCTCGAGCGAACCCACGAGTTTGTTGTAGGTGTCGACCGTGCGTTCGATCGCGCGCCGCAGGTCGTCGGCGTGGCCGGTGAGCGATCCCAGGCGCTCGTAGAGCTGCGTGCCGAGCGCGAGGAGCTCCCGCGCCTCGGACGAGACGTCCTGTTGCGTCCACGTGTAGGCGACCGTCTTCAGCACCGCCCAGAGGTTGACCGGCGAGGCGAGTGCGACGCGTTTGCCGAACGCGTGGTCGAGCAGGGTCGGGTCTTGGGCGAGCGCCGCCGAGAGCAGCGATTCGCTGGGTACGAAGCAGATGACGAACTCGGGACTGGCATCGAGCCCCGCCCAGTACGCCTTCTTCGCCAGCGCGTCCACGTGCGCGCGGACGGCCTTGACGTGCCGGTCGAGCAGTGCGCTACGTCGAGCACCTTCTTCGCCCTGAGCCGTCTCAGGGATGGCACTGGCTTCGAGGTAGGCGTCCAGCGGCACCTTCGCGTCGAGCGCGAGCGACTTGCCGCCGGGAAGCCTGATGATCATGTCGGGCCGGCCGGCTCCCGCGTCGGAGGAGATCGACGCCTGCAGGTCGAAGTCGACGTAGCGCGTCAGACCGGCCGATTCGACGATGCGCTTCAACTGTGTCTCGCCCCACACGCCGCGCGTGGAGTTGGAGCGCAGCGCGCCGGCGAGCGATTCGGTGGTCGAGCGCAGCGCCTCGTCGGATTCCTGAGCCCGGCGCAGCTGCTCGGCAAGCGACCCGTACTGGTGGTGACGCTCCCGTTCGAGGTCCTCCACCTTCTGCTGCATCGACATCAGCGACTCCTGCACGGGCGCCAGCGCCCGCAGCACCGACTGCTCGCGGCGCTCCCGCTCATCGCGGGCGGCCTGTTCGTCGCGCGCCTGCAGGCTGAGCTCACGCTGCAGCGCCCGCTGCTGATCGAGCTGCGCGCCGAGCGCATCGCGCGCCGTCTCCGCCGCGGCGGCGCGCGCGGCCAGCTCGGCCCGCTCCCGCCCGGCGCGCTCGCTCGCGCGGGCGGCTCCGGCGAACCAGCCGGCGAGCACCCCGACCACAAGGGCGAGGATGATCAGGAGGGGGATTGCTGCGGCGTCCATGCCTCGACAATGCCACCGGCCACCGACATCGGCGCGACGACGCTCAGGCCAGCGCCAACGGCGCCGACGCCGGGACCGACGCGCCCAGCGACACCGGTGCGGTCTCGGGCACGGGGATGCACCCCACCCGCAGGCCGAGGGCCGCCGCGAGATCCGAGATGTCCGAGACCCCCGCGCGTGCGGCGGCGTCGATCATGATGTGCGCGCAGGCCAGGGCGTCGGCGGTCGCGTCGTGATGCGGGAAGTCGAGAAAGCCGACGGCGGCGGCCACCGAAGGCAGACGGTAGGAATCCAGCTCGTACGTCTTGCGCGCGACCTGCAGGCTGCAGACGTAGCGGTAGGGCGGGCACACGTCGCCGGTGACCTCGCACGCGCGCCGCAGCACCGCCATGTCGAAGCCGGCGTTGTGCGCGACCATCACATCGGTGCCGACGAACGCGGCGATGTCGTGCAGCTGATCGGACCAGGTCTTCGCGGTGAGGACGTCGTCGGCGCAGATGCCGTGGATGCCGGTGTTGATCGCGAAGAAGCGGTCGTGCCCGGCGGGCGGGCGGATGAGCCAGCCGGCTGAGGCGACGACCTCGCCACCGCGCACCCGCGTGAGGCCGACCGCGCACGCCGAGGCGCTGGAGGAGTTCGCCGTTTCGAAGTCGATCGCGGTGAAATCCAAGGGCACGCCTCCACCCTCGCCCGCAGACGGGCCGCGCCGAGGAGGACGCGCCGACCGCGCCCGGATCGGCCGTCTTACAGTGGTGGCATGGCAGATTTCGGAGATCAGGCGATGTCGTTCGGGGCCGCGACCGGCCACTACGAAGCCGGCCGGCCGGACTATCCGCTCGAGGCGGTGAGCTGGCTGCTGCCGCCCGTCGCAGGCCGCGCCGTGCGCGTCGCCGACGTGGGGGCGGGCACCGGAAAGCTCACCCGCGGCCTTCGCGACCTGGGCGCGGACGTGGTGGCCGTCGACCCCGATCCGGGCATGCTCGCCGCGCTGCGGGCGGCGAGCGGCGGCATCCCCGCCTTCCTCGGTCGTGCTGAGGAACTGCCGCTTCCCGACGACAGCGTCGACGCGGTCGTCTTCGGGCAGGCGTGGCACTGGGTCGACCCCGAGCGCGCGTCCCTCGAGGCGGCGCGGGTGCTGCGGCCGGGGGGTGCACTGGGGCTCCTCTGGAACATCCGCGACGAGTCGGTCGAGTGGGTGCGGCAGATGAGCGTGATCATGCACGGGAGCAACGCCGAGCGCATGCTGGCGGCCGGGCACCCGCCGGTGACGTCGCCGTTCGGTCCGCTGGAAGAGCGACGGTGGGAGTGGTCGCGCATGATGACCCGTGCTGGGCTGCGTGCGATGGCCTTCTCGCGCAGCTACGTCATCACGGCACCCGACGAGGAACGCGACCGCATCGACAGCGAGCTCTCGGACCTCTTCGACGAGATCGGGGCGGTCGGCGA
>NZ_JANJFJ010000238.1:0-6885 GCF_024626565.1 Microbacterium sp. zg.Y909 | reverse complement strand
CGGCACGGCGCCGGAACGGTCGGTCAGCCAGAGTTCGTGCAGGCGGGGGCGGAGGGTGCGCACGGCCTCGAGTTCGCGCTGGTCGCCCGTGAAGGATCCGGTGTAGCGGTGCACCTCCAGGAACCGCCGCAGATCCGCTCTGTCCACCAAGCGGTCCACGCCGTCGGTGGCCGTCGCGGGCAGCGTGTTGACGAGGTCGACGGCCCCCGCGAGAGCTTGCGTCGTGTCACGAGCGAAGAGCACATTGACCCCTGACGTCGGTGAGCGTACTGTCACCAGTGAATCACATCACACCCCTGACAGGCGGAGCATGAGCACACGTACCGTACGGCCGTCCTCCGCCGTCGCCAGACCTCCGCGCGTGGCGACCTCGGGACTCGTCATCGCGGTGGCCTCGGCCCTGGCGTTCTCCTTCTCCGGCCCGTTCCTGAAGCCGCTGCTGGAAGCGGGGTGGTCGCTCGGGGCTGTGTTGCTGGTGCGGATGGGGCTCGCCGGCCTCGTCCTCTCGCCGGCGCTCGTGCAGGCGGTGCGCCGCGAGCGCGGGTTCCTGCGCAGACACGGCGGCATCATCGTCGCCTTCGGACTGACCGCCGTGGCCGGCTGCCAGCTGTTCTACTTCGCGGCGATGCAGCGGATGCCGGTGGCCGTGGCCCTGCTCATCCAGTACTTCGCGCCGGTGCTGCTCGTGCTCTGGGTGTGGGCGCGCACGCGCCGCGCACCGTCGAGGCTCGTCCTCGGGGGCTCGCTCGTGGCGATGGCCGGCCTCGTGCTGGTCGTGGACCTCACCGGTGCGCGCTTCGACCTGCTCGGCACGCTGTTCGCGCTGGGTGCGGCCACGTGCACCGCCGTCTACTTCGCGATCGCCGAGCGCAGCGGCGATCGACTGCCGCCGCTGGCGCTGGCATCCGGCGGGCTGCTGATCGGAACGGGGCTGATCGGCGTGCTGCTCCTGACCGGCATCCTGCCGTTCGCCGCTCCTGAGGTGAGCGTGGTGCTGGCCGGCGTCGAGGTGCCGTGGTGGATGCCGCTGGCGTGGGTGGGCGCGATCGGCACGAGTCTCGGCTACGCGCTCGGCGTGGTGGCGGTGCCGCGCATCGGCGCACGCGTGGCATCCTTCGTCGGACTGTCGGAGGTGCTGTTCACGCTGATGATGGCGTGGATCTTCCTGGGCGAGGCGCCGGCGCCCGTGCAGTTCGCCGGTGGGGCGCTCATCCTCGTCGGCGTCGTCCTGGTGCGGATGGATGCCACGCCCCGCCTGACGGTGGCTGCAGCGCCGGGCGGGCGCTGACGCGGCGTCAGGCCCCGCTGCGGGCCAACCCCATCAGCGGCCGGACGCGGTAGCCGATCACCTCTTCCATCACCAGCGACGTCTCCGAGCGCTCGACGCCCTCGATCGCGAGGATGCGCGCGTCGATGTCGAACAGGTGCTGAGTGTCACGGGCGGCCACCCGCACGATCAGGTCGACCGCGCCGCTGACGCCGTGCGCCTGGATGACCTCGGGGATCTCGGCGATCTCGGTGGTGATCCGCGGCAGGTCGGCCTGCCGGACCACGACGCTGAGCATCGCCTCGAGGGGGTAGCCGAGGGCGGCGGGCGCCATCGCGCGCTCGTACGACAGGAAGACGCCGGCGCGGTCGAGCTTTCCCATGCGGGCCTGCACCGTGTTGCGCGAGAGTCCCAGTCGCTCGGACAGTGCCACGACCGTTTCGCGCGGGTCGTCCGCCAGGGCATCGAGCAGGGCCAGGTCGACGTGGTCCAGGGTGGTCATAGTGCGAAACGCTAGCACGTGACCCGCGGGTCGACGTGCGCAAGATGCTCAGGATTACGGCGCGTGCTTGAGCTAGGTGCTGTGTCGACGTACGCTCGCGGCAGTCGGCGACGAGGCCGACGCGGACCGACGGAGCCCCCACAAGGGGCGCCGGGACGGAGGCGACGATGACGTATCTCCCGAGCACGACGACGGACCCCGACACCGACATGGGGCCGGTGGCGCAGGTGATCACCCCCGACGGAGAGAGGATCGTCGATCCGACTCTGGAGCCGTGGGTGGACGGCATCTCAGACGAGCTGCTCGTCGATCTCTATCGCGACATGGTGCGCACCCGGCGGCTGGACGGAGAGGGCGTCGCCCTGCAGCGGCAGGGTCAACTGGGCCTCTGGGCGCCGTGCGAGGGGCAGGAGGCGGTGCAGGTGGGCACGGCACGTGCCCTGCGGGCGGCCGACTTCGTCTTTCCGAGCTACCGCGAGTCGGGCGTGCAGCTGGTGCGCGGCGCGACGCCCACCGAGCTGATACAGGTCTGGCGCGGCGAGGAGCAGTCGATGGGCGATCCGTTCGCCCGCCGCACCGCCGGCCCGCAGATCATCATCGGCGCGCAGACGCTGCACGCCGTCGGCTACGCGATGGGCATCCAGCGCGCGGAGGCCCTCGGAGAGGCCCCCAGCGATGACGTGGCCGTCACCTACTTCGGCGACGGCGCCTCCAGTCAGGGCGACGTGCACGAGGCCATGGTGTTCGCCGCATCCTTCGGCGCCCCGGTGGTCTTCGTCTGCTCCAACAACCAGTGGGCGATCTCGGAGCCCGTCCGCGTGCAGTCCCGTGCGCCGCTGGCCGCGCGGGCGCCCGCCTTCGGCATCCCCAGTCTGCGCGTGGACGGCAACGACGTGCTCGCCTGCTACGGCGCGATGCTCTGGGCGCTGGAGCGCGCGCGCAGCGGGGCGGGGCCGGCATACATCGAGGCGGTCACCTACCGCATGGGTCCCCACACCACTGCGGACGACCCCACGCGCTACCGCGACGCGGCCGAGCTCGCGCGGTGGCGCGGGCGCGACCCGATCGCCCGGGTGTACGCGCTGCTGCGCGCGAGCGGGGCGCTGAACGATCAGCGTGAGGCAGACATCGCGGCCGACGCCGACACGCTGGCCGCCGAGGTGCGCGCGGCGTGCCTGTCGTACCGCACGCGCGACCCGCTGACGGTCTTCGACGAGGTCTACGCCGAGCCGCACGCCGGGCTGGAGGCGCAGCGCGAGGCCCATTCCGCCTACCTCGACGGCTTCGAGGAGGGGGTGTCATGACCGCGCTCACGATGGCCAAGGCGCTCAACGCCGCGCTGGGACGCGCGCTGGCGGACGACCCGTCGGTGCTCATCATGGGGGAGGACGTCGGCACCCTGGGTGGCGTCTTCCGCATCACCGACGGCCTGCTCGCGACGCACGGGGCGAGCCGGGTGATCGACACCCCGCTGGCCGAATCCGGCATCGTGGGAACCGCCGTGGGGCTGGCGTACCGCGGGTTCCGACCAGTCGTCGAGATCCAGTTCGACGGCTTCGTCTACCCCGCGTTCGACCAGATCGTGTGCCAGGTGGCGAAGCTGCACTACCGCACGCGGGGCGCGGTGCGGATGCCGCTGACGGTGCGCATCCCCTGGGCGGGCGGCGTCGGAGCGGCCGAGCACCACTCCGAGTCGCCGGAGGCGTACTTCGTGCACACGTCGGGCCTGCGGGTCGTCGCGGTGTCGAACCCGTCGGACGCCTACTTCATGCTGCGCCAGGCGATCGCGTGCGACGACCCGGTGGTGTTCTTCGAGCCCAAGCGCCTGTACCACGTCAAGGGCGAGGTCGACCTCGATGCCGCGCTCGCCGATGCCCCGCCGATGGGGCTCGCGCGCGTCGTGCGCGCCGGCAGCGATGCGACCGTCGTGACCTACGGCGCCCAGGTCGCCACGGCCCTGGAAGCGGCCGAGGCAGCCGCCGACGACGGGGTGTCGCTGGAAGTCATCGACCTGCGGTCGCTGTCGCCGGTGGACTACGACACGGTCGCGGCATCCGTCCGTCGCACCGGTCGGGTCGTGATCACCCACGAGGCCCCCGGAGAGGCGGGCGTCGGGGCGGAGGTCGCCGCGGGCATCACCGAGCGCTGCTTCCACCACCTCGAGGCGCCGCCGCTGCGGGTCACCGGCCACGACATCCCGTATCCGCCGGCGAAGCTGGAGCGGCACCACCTGCCCGACCTCGACCGCATCCTCGACGCGGTGGACCGCGTGCTCGACCGACCCCACAGCCTCTCGGAGGCGGCGCAGTGATCTCGGGGTTCCGGCTTCCGGATCTCGGTGAGGGTCTTCCCGAGGCGGAGCTCGTGCAGTGGCTCGTCGCGGAGGGCGACGAGGTGGCGCTCAACCAGGCGCTGGCGGAGGTCGAGACGGCCAAGGCGGTCGTCGAGCTGCCGTCGCCGCACGCCGGTCGCGTGACCACCCTGCATGCTGCGGCCGGCGACGTGATCGCCGTGGGAAGCGTCATCGTCTCGTTCGAGCTCGACGCGCCCGCGGGCACGCCGGCCGACGACGCGCCGCAGCCGCACTTGGTCGGCTACGGCGCCGCCCCGGCATCCGCGGGTCGCCCCCAGCGCCGCAGACGTGCCGGCGGCGGACGCGCGACCCTCGAGACGGAGGCCGTCGCCGACGCCCCGCACGACGAGGTTCGGGCGCTCGAGCCGGAGCCACCGCTCGGCGAGCGCCCCCGGTCGACCCCGCCGGTGCGCAAGCTCGCCAAGGACCTCGGGGTGGACCTTCTGCTGGTGACACCCACGGGGAGCGAGGGCCTCATCACCCGCGCCGACGTGGAGCAGTACGCCGAGCGCCTCGCCGCGGCACCCGCGCCCGCGGCGCAGCCCGCGCCTGCCGTCGCGCCCGAGGACGACATCACCCGCATCCCCGTGCGGGGCGTCCGCCGGTTCACCGCCCAGGCGATGGTGCGAAGCGCCTTCACAGCGCCGCACGCGACGGTGTTCCTGAGCGTGGACGTCACCGAGACGATGCGGCTGCTCGCCGAGCTGCGGGACGACCGGCGCTTGGCGGGGCACCGCATCGGCATTCTCGCTGTGGCGGCCAAGGCCGCGTGCCTGGCGCTCGCGCACCACCCCATGCTCAACGCGCGGTGGGACGACGACGAGATCGTGCAGTTCCGACGCGTGCATCTGGGCATCGCCGCGGCCACCGAGCGAGGGCTGGTCGTGCCGAATGTGAAGGATGCCGACGCTCTCACGCTCGTCGACCTCGCCGACGCCATCGCGAGGCTCGCCGAGACGGCGCGCGCCGGTCGCACCGAGCCGTCGGCGCTGTCGGGCGGGACGTTCTCGATCACGAACGTGGGGGTGTTCGGCGTAGACGCCGGCACACCGATCCTGAACCCGGGGGAGGCGGGGATCCTCGCGCTGGGGAGCGTCCGTCGGATGCCGTGGGAGCACGAGGGTCAGGTCGCGCTTCGGGACGTGCTGACCCTCAGCCTGTCGTTCGACCACCGGCTCGTCGACGGTGAGCAGGGAGCGCGGTTCCTCGCCGACGTCGGCGCGGTGCTGCGGCAGCCGGGACGGGCGATGCTGCTGCGGTGACGGCCGGCAGACCGGCCGATGCTCGGTCGTCAGGCCATGAGGCTCGCCCGCGCCATCGTCGTCAGGATGCTGCGGAGCTGAGCATCGCCGACGCCATTGCGCGCCGCGTGCAGGCTGTACGGGGTGGAGTTGATGAGGCCGAAGCACGCGTGCGCGCGCACGCGCAGCGCCGCCGCCGGGACGGCGTGACGCAGCCCGTCGAGCACGACGACCCACAGCTCCACGTACTCGCGCTGCAGCCGGCGCACCGTGCGGCGGTCGGCATCGGAGAGGCTGGCGAGCTCCCGGTCCTGCACGCGGATGACGTCGGCCGAGGTGAGGGCGAAGTCGACGTGGAACGCGATGAGCGCATCGAGCGTGTCATCAGACGGGCGCCCGGCGGCCACGACCGCCCCGCCGCCGTCGAGCAGCGTGCGGCTCACGCCCACGAGGATCGCCCCGAGCAGGGCCTGCTTGTTGGGGAAGTGGCGGTACACCGCGGGGCCGGTGATGCCCACGGCGGTGCCGAGGTCTTCCAGGCTCACCCCCGCGAACCCCCGCTCGGCGAACAGGCGCGCGGCTTCTCGCAGCAGCGCCGCCTGGCGGTCGGCTTTGGCTCGTTCTCGGTCTGTCAGTCCCGTTGTCATCTCAGTTAATCCTCGCTAACCTGAAACCCCGGTTAGTGACAACTAACCACGCGCGTCGCCCGCAGACAATCCGTGTGACGCGATCGTGACGTCGACGGAGACAGCATGAGCGCAGCCGCCCCGGTTCCGACCGTCGAGCACACGCAGCGCGACCTCGCCGCGGCGCTGCGCGCGCGCCTGGCGAAGGTGGCCGAAGGCGGCGGAGAAGCGGCCCGCGAGCGCCACCTCGCGCGCGGCAAGATGCTCCCGCGAGAGCGCATCGACCGTCTGCTCGACGAGGGCAGTGCGTTCCTCGAGCTCGCCCCGCTGGCCGCGGAGGGGCTTTACGACGGGCAGGCGCCCGCCGCCGGCGTCATCGCGGGCATCGGGCTCGTGCACGGGCGCCACGTGATGGTGGTGTGCAACGACGCCACGGTCAAGGGCGGCACCTACTTCCCCCTCACCGTCAAGAAGCACCTGCGCGCCCAGGAGGTGGCCCTCGAGAACCGGCTGCCCTGCATCTACCTCGTCGACTCCGGGGGAGCGTTCCTTCCCCTGCAGGACGAGGTCTTCCCCGACCGCGACCACTTCGGACGGATCTTCTTCAACCAGGCCCGGCTCTCGGCCGCGGGCATTCCGCAGCTGGCCGCGGTGATGGGCTCCTGCACGGCAGGCGGCGCCTATGTGCCGGCGATGAGCGACGAGACGGTGATCGTGCGAGGGCAGGGCACGATCTTCCTCGGCGGTCCGCCGCTGGTCAAAGCCGCGATCGGCGAGGTCGTCACCGCCGAGGAGCTCGGCGGCGGCGAGCTGCACGCCCGGCGCTCCGGGGTCGTCGACCACCTCGCCGACGACGACGAGCACGCACTCGAGATCATGCGCGACATCGTGCTGAC
>NZ_JANJFJ010000237.1:0-6899 GCF_024626565.1 Microbacterium sp. zg.Y909 | reverse complement strand
CGCGCCCCGGCTCGACCGGCAACGCGATCGACTCGGCGTAGTCCGCCGGAGCCCGCTGCGTGGTGGTCTGCTCAGGCGCGGCGTGCTGCGGGGCGACATCGGTCATGGGCTGCTCCTTGGTCCCCTTCATTGTCTCTCAGCGGGCCGACACGCAGTCAATCGCCTTCGCCCTTCAGCCGCAGGCGAAGATTCATCTCCTCGGCGTCGAGCTCGGCCAGCGCGTGCCGCAGCGCCCCCGAGCTGATGCCGCTGCGGGCGAGCGTGCGCAGGCGTCCCCGCATCGTGGCGAGCAGCACGAGGCGCAGTTCCAGCCGGTCGCGCACGGCAACGCTCTCGTCCTCATCGGGTGCCTCCGACATGCGCGAGCCCACCTGGCTGAGGAGCTCGGGAGGGAACGGTGTGCCGTCGGCTCGCGCCAGGCCGGGGCTCTCGAGCTTCTGCTGGGCCGCATCGCGCAGGGCGGCGTCGATGCGGTCCCGCTCGTCGCGCGACAGCTCGTCGCTCTCGGGCGGCAGCTTCAGCAGACGTGAGAACCAGGGCAGGGTGAAGCCCTGCACGAGCAGGCTGATGATGGCGACGAGGAAGGCGGTCAGAATGAGCAGCTCGCGCGCGGGGGTCTCGCGGGGCAGCGTCTGCGCCGCAGCCAGCGTCACGACGCCGCGCATGCCGGCCCACACGATGATGCCCCCGTGCTTCCACCCCAGCGGCGAGGCCTGGTAATAGTCGAGGTCTGCCAGCTCGCGGCCCACTCGCCGCCGCCAGACGGTGAGGCGACGCTCGACGCGGTGGCGCTCGACGCTGCGTCCGCGCCGGTCGACGGGCCGGGGCGGCGGGTCTTCGAGGTACGTGTCCTCGTATGCGTCGATGCGGGCGCCCACCGCTCCGAGCCGTTCGCGTTCGCCCTCGGCGCGACGGCCTTGCAGCAGCACCAGGAGCGCGACGTAGCCGGTGCGCACGAGCAGGATGATGGCCAGCGCTGCGCCCGCGAGCAGGAAGGCCCGCTGGGGTCCGTTCTGCTCGGCCAGGTTCTGCAGCCAGAGGTCCTTCAGCTCGAGCCCCATGATGAGGAAGACCGCGCCCTCCAGCATGAGCTCGATGGTGCGCCAGTTGACGGAGTCGGACAGCCGCTGCTCGGCGGTGAACCAGCGAGCGGAGCCCTGGCCGGTCACGATTCCGGCGACCACTGCGGCCACCAGGCCGGACCCGCCGAATTGCTCGGTGGGCAGGTACGCCGCGAAGGGCACCATGAAGCCGATCGCGGTGTTGGCTGCGGAGTCCCCCACCCACACCCGCACGCGCAGCGCGACAAAGCCCACCAGCGCCCCGGCGGCGATGGCCACGACCACGCCCCAGGCGAAGGCGCCCACGAACTCGCCCGCGGCCACGGCGCCTCCCGTGGCGGCTGCGGCGATCGCGGTGCGCAGCAGCACCAGCGAGGTCGCGTCGTTGAGCAGGCTCTCGCCCTCGAGCATCGTCACCACGCGACGTGACAGACCCAGCCGCTTCACGATCGAGGTGGCGACGGCATCCGTCGGGCTCAGGATCGCGCCCAGGGCGATCGACAGCAGCAGGCCGAGTTCGGGGACCGCCCACAGGAAGAACCCGGCGAGCGTCAGCGTCGTGATGATCACCAGCAGCACCGACAGGCCCGATATCGGGCCGAAGTCCCGGCGGAATTCGATCGCCGGCAGCGACACCGCCGCGGAGTACAGCAACGGGGGCAGGATGCCGACGAGGATGATCTCGGGGTCGACCTCCACCGCCGGAACGAAGGGCAGCAGGCTGACGGCGAGTCCGGCGATCACCAGCAGCAGTGGTCCCGCCACGTTGATACGGGGGGCCAGGCCCGCCGCCACCGCGATCACGACCACACCGACGATCACCAGCACGATCACCGTGTCCATGGGCGCCTCCCCGTCATCGAGCATTCTGCCGTGAGATCGGGACGAGGTCTGCGGGTGTCCGCAGACCCGGGCATGCTGGTCTGTGACGGGAGGACCCTCATGGCCGAGAACGACGCCGCCGATGCCCGGATCGGCCCCGGCGCCCACGACACCATCCGGGTCGTCGGCGCGCGGGAGAACAACCTGCAGGGGGTGACGATCGACCTGCCCAAGCGGCGCCTCACGGTCTTCACGGGCGTGAGCGGCTCGGGAAAGTCATCGCTGGTGTTCGGCACGATCGCCGCGGAGTCGCAGCGCCTCATCAACGAGACCTACAGCACCTTCGTGCAGGGGTTCATGCCGACCCTGCCGCGGCCCGACGTCGATCTGCTGGAAGGGTTGACGACCGCGATCCTCGTGGACCAGGAGCGCATGGGCGGCAACCCGCGCTCGACCGTGGGCACCGCCACCGACGCGTACGCGATGCTGCGCATCCTCTTCAGCCGCCTCGGCACCCCGCACATCGGTCCGCCCCAGGCGTTCTCGTTCAACGTGCCGTCGGTCACCGGCTCGGGGGCGATGAAGGTGGGCGAGAAGAAAGCCGTGAAACGCGAGTACACCGTCACCGGCGGCATGTGCCCGCGCTGCGAGGGGACCGGCGAAGTCAGCGACATCGACCTGGACCAGCTCTTCGACCGCACGAAGTCGCTCGCCGAGGGTGCGCTGACCGTGCCGGGGTACACCGTCGACGGCTGGATGGTGCGCGCCTTCACCGAATCGGGGTTCGTCGACGCCGACAAGCCGATCGAGCACTACAGCGACCAGGAGCGTCGGGACTTCCTCTACCGGGAGCCCACGAAGGTCAAGATCCAGGGGATCAACATGACCTACGAGGGCCTGGTGCCCAAGATCACCAAGGGCTTCCTGCAGAAGGACCGCGACTCGCTGCAGCCTCATGTGCGCGCCTTCGTCGACCGCGCGGTGCGGTTCACCGAGTGCCCCGCGTGCGGTGGCACGCGCCTGAGCGAGGCCGCGCGGTCGTCGCGGATCGGCGGGGTGAGCATCGCGGATGCCGCGGCCATGCAGATCACCGACCTCGCCGCGTGGCTGCGCACCGTCGATGACCCCGGGGTCGCTCCGCTCGTGGCAGGCCTGCGTCACACCGTCGACTCGTTCGTCGAGATCGGGCTGGGCTACTTCTCGCTCGACCGGCCATCGGGAACCCTCTCCGGCGGCGAGTCGCAGCGCACCCGCATGATCCGCCACCTCGGGTCCGCGCTCACCGACGTGACCTACGTGTTCGACGAGCCCACCGCGGGGCTGCACCCGCACGACATCCAGCGCATGAACGCCCTGCTGCGGCGCCTGCGCGACAAGGGCAACACGGTGCTCGTGGTCGAGCACAAGCCAGAAGTCATCGAGATCGCCGACCATGTCGTCGACCTCGGCCCCGGCGCCGGCCGGCAGGGCGGTCAGATCACCTACGCCGGCGACGTCGCGGGATTGCGCGCGTCGGACACGACCACCGGGCGCCATCTCGACCACCGTGCGCGGCTGAAGCCCGCGGTGCGAACGCAGCGCGGCGCGCTGCCCATCCGCGGGGCCGCGCAGCACAACCTGCAGGACGTCGACGTGGACATCCCCCTCGGCATCCTCACCGTCATCACGGGTGTCGCGGGGTCAGGCAAGTCCTCGCTCATCCACGGCAATCTGCCCGACCGTGACGACGTCGTGGTCGTCGACCAGTCCGCCATCCGCGGGTCGCGGCGCAGCAACCCCGCCACCTACACCGGGCTGCTCGATGTCATCCGCACGGCGTTCGCCAAGGCGAACGGCGTGAAGCCCGCGCTCTTCAGCGCCAACTCCGAGGGCGCCTGCCCAGTGTGCAAGGGGCTCGGCGTGATCATCACCGAGCTGGGGTTCATGTCCACCGTCGAGACGGTGTGCGAGGTGTGCGAGGGGCGCCGGTTCACCGACGAGGTGCTGGAGTATCGCCTCAACGGCAAGAACATCGACGAGGTGCTGTCGATGTCGGTCGGCGAGGCGGCGGCATTCTTCGCCACCGGGCCGGCGCACACGACGCTCGCGCGCATGGTCGACGTCGGGCTGGACTACGTGACGCTCGGGCAACGCCTGAACACGCTGTCGGGTGGCGAGCGGCAGCGGCTGAAGCTGGCGATCTCGATGGCCAAGAAGGGCGCCGTGTACGTGCTCGACGAGCCGACGACCGGACTTCACCTGGCAGACGTCGACAACCTGCTGGCGATGCTCGACCGACTGGTGGATGCCGGCAACTCCGTCATCGTCATCGAGCATCACCAGGCCGTCATGGCGCACGCCGACTGGATCGTCGACCTCGGCCCCGGCGCGGGGCGCGACGGCGGGCGGGTGGTGTTCGAGGGCACGCCGGCAGCCCTGGTCGAGGGCGGGGACACCCTCACGGCCGAGCACCTCCGCGCCTACGTCGCCTGAGGCCGCGGCCGGGCGTTGCGGCATCCGGCGTCGCCGCCGCTCCCGCCTCTCGCGCCGCCGCCGTCCCGCCCCCGCCTCCCGCGCCCCCGCCGTCCCGCCCCCGCCTCCCGCGCTCGCCTGTCGCGAACGGTCGCTTCGGCGGCCGGTAGGGAGCAGTTTGCGACAGGTGAGCGGGGCGCGGGTGCTCGGGGTGGGTCCCGCTAGGCAGGGGTGCGGTCGCCGGGGTGGGCGTCGCGGGCAGGGGCCCGGGCGCTCGCCTGTCGCGAACGGTCGCTTCGGCGGCCTGCAGGCAGCGCTTTGCGACAGGTGAGCGGGGCGCGCCCCGGCGTTTGGGGGGGCGGGCGCCGCGCGGACCCGGGCGCGGCGTCGGCGGCGGACGGCCGCACGGCGCGGGTCAGCCGCCCGTGAGCTCCCGCACCGCCTCGCGCTCGGCGACGAGCTCGGCGACCGACGCCTGCAGCCGCGCCTGTGCGCGCTCGTCGAGGGGCAGCCCCTCCACGACGCGGTAGCCCGATCCGTCGCTGGTGACCGGGAACGAGCAGACGATCCCCTCGGGCACGCCGTACTCGCCGCGGGACACCAGGGCCGCAGACGTCCACCCCGCGCCGGTGCCGAGCGCCTCATCGCGCACGTGCGCGATCGCGGCGTTCGCGGCCGACGCCACCGACGACGACCCGCGCACCTCGATGATCTCCGCCCCGCGCCGGGCGACCCGCGGGATGAACACGTCGTCGAGCCAGGCCGTGGCGGCATCCGCCCCTCCCAGCTTCTCGGCGAGGGCCGCGGGCACGGGTGCCCCGTCGACGGTGGCATGGGCGACGTCGGGGAACTGCGTGGCGGAGTGGTTGCCCCAGATGGTGACGCCCCGCAGCACCGCGGGGCGGACTTCCAGCGCAGCGGAGAGCTGGCCCACTGCGCGGTCGTGGTCGAGGCGGGTGAGAGCGCTGAACCGGCCGGAAGGGATGCCGTCGGCCGCGGCCGCGGCGATGAGTGCGTTCGTGTTGGCGGGGTTGCCGACCGTCAACACGCGCACGTCGCCAGCGGCGTTGGCTGCGATGGCCGCACCCTGCGGAGCGAAGATGCCGGCGTTGGCGGCGAGCAGGTCACTGCGCTCCATCCCGGCGGCGCGGGGTCGCGAACCGACCAGCAGTGCGCGGTTCGCGCCGGCGAAGGCGACCGCGGCGTCGTCGGTGACCTCGACATCGCGCAGCAGCGGGAAGGCGCAGTCCTGCAGTTCGAGCGCCGCCCCCTCCGCCGCCCGCATGCCCTGCGGGATCTCCAGCAGGCGCAGCCGGATCGGCTGGCCCGGGCCCAGCATGTCGCCTGCGGCGATGCGGAACAGCAGCGCGTATCCGATCTGACCGCCGGCTCCGGTGATCGTCACCGTGACGGGGGCGGGGAGGCGGGGAGCGGCTGGCGCGGCGTCGGGAGTGGCATCCATGCCCCGAGCTTATGAGCGCGGTGGCGTGCGCCACGCCACCGGTGCGGGGCGTCTGCGGTCCGGCGCCCACACTCCCGGCCGTGCGGCCAGTACCGTTGCGGGGTGACCTTCAATGACAATGCCCGCGTGGGCGGCAACAGGGCGAGGCGTCGCGGACGCAACGCCGCCGTCGTGGGTGGCGGGGTGGTCGGCGTCGGCGGCATCGCCGTTCTGCTGATCAGCCTGTTCACGGGAGTCGACCTCAGCGGGCTGCTGGGCGGCGCCGGCGCACCGGCGCAGGGTGGCTCAGAGTCGGAGTCCGTGATCGCCGACTGCGAGACCGGCGCCGACGCGAACGAGCGGGACGACTGCCGGCTGGCTGCGGCGACGCTCAACCTCGACCAGTTCTGGGAGCGCGAACTCGACGGGTACCGCCCGCCTCAGCCGATCATCGTCGACGGGTCGACGTCGACCGCGTGCGGCACGGCATCCAACGCCACCGGGCCTTTCTACTGCCCGCCCGAAGAGACCGTCTACGTCGACCCCACGTTCTTCGCCGTGCTGCGCGACCAGTTCGGCACCACGGCCGGGCCGCTCGCCCAGCTGTACGTGCTGGCTCACGAGTACGGCCACCACGTGCAGCAGATCACCGGCGTCTTCGACCGCTACCCGAACAACGGTTCGGGCCCCGACAGCAACGGGGTACGCACCGAGCTGCAGGCGGACTGCTTCGCCGGTGCGTGGGTCGCCGACCTGCCGCAGCAGGTGGACGAGAACGGCGTTCCGTTCATGGAGGAGCCGACCCCGGCGCAGATCCGCGACGCGCTCGATGCCGCCGCCACCGTCGGCGACGACAACATCCAGCGGCAGTCCGGCGGCACCGTGAACCCGGAGAGCTGGACCCACGGTTCGAGCGAGCAGCGCCAGCGCTGGTTCGATGTCGGCTACGAGGGCGGCCCGTCGTCGTGCGACACCTTCTCGGTATCAGGAGCGGAACTGTGAACCACGCGCACCTCGACGACATCCTCTACCCGCCCATCGAACCGTACGAGACCGGCGAGCTTCTGGTCGGCGAGGGCAACCGCGTCTACTGGGAGCAGTCCGGCAACCCGCAGGGAAAGCCG
>NZ_JANJFJ010000236.1:0-6955 GCF_024626565.1 Microbacterium sp. zg.Y909 | reverse complement strand
GCGAGGCGAAGAGGTTGCCCATCGCGGCACCGTGCGCGAGACCGGGCCCGACGAGACCGCCGAAGGCCGGGTAGTGGCCGCTGCCGCCGCCGATGACGACCGCCACGGTGGGCTCATCACCGCGGGTTGACCGCACGACGCCGCCGGTGACGGGGCGCACCCACCGCGCCGATGCCGCGACGAAGCCTTCGATCATCTCCTCGGCGAAGTCGTCGGGGTCGTTGAACAGGCGCGTCATCGCGGTCTCCTCACGGGAAGCGGTGCGCCGATCCTATTGGAAATTGGATCAGTGGGGAAGCCGCGCCGCGGCATCCGCGTCAGCGCAGCGCGCCCACCGAAGCCAGCGCCAGACGCACGAGTGTGCCGCGGCCGCCCTCCATCTCGGCGGACACCGCGTCGCTGGAGGCCTCTTCTGGTGTCATCCAGGTGACCTCGAGGGCGTCCTGCCGGGGCTCGCAGGTACCGGACACCGGCACGACGAACGCCAGCGAGACCGCGTGCTGGCGGTCGTCGTGGAACGCGCTGACGCCGGGGATCGGGAAGTACTCGGCCACCGTGAACGGCACCGGCTGCGGCGGCAGCAGCGGGAAGGCCATCGGGCCCAGGTCGTTCTCGACGTGGCGGAAAAGCGCGTCGCGCACCGTCTCGCCGTACCGCACCCGCCCCGAGACGATCGTGCGGGTGATCTCCCCGAGCGGGGTGGCCCGCAGCAGGATGCCGACCTCGGTCACCGCACCCACGCCGTCGGTGCGCACCGGCACCGCTTCGACGTAGAGCATCGGCAGTCGCCGGCGTGCCTCGGCCAGCTCGACCTCGCTGAGCCAGCCCGGATTCTGGGCGGAGCCAGGGACGCGCGACCCGAGGCTGCTGCCGCCGAGCGGATGACCCGGACGGTCGAAGGGCGCACCGCCGGGACGGAGCGGATCCCGCGGCGAATCGTCGTCGTCGCGGTCGCCGGGTTCGGGGTCGGGGGTTCGGACGGCCATGCACTCATGTATACCCTCCCGGTGTCGGCGCGTCCTGTCAGGATGGAGGGCATGGTCGACATCCCCGCCCTCGATCCCGCCGTCGTGCGCTGGTCGGCGCCTCCCGCCGAGCGGGCCGGCCGACCCCTGCTGGTGCTGCTGCACGGCTACGGAGCCAACGAGGACGACCTGTTCGCCTTCTGCCCGCACCTGCCCGCCGACTTCGTCGTGGCGGCCGTGCGCGCGCCGCTGCTGCCGCCGTTTCCGACGCCCGGGCACTCCTGGTACCCGATCGAGGGGCTTCACAGTCGCCGGCCCGACGACGTCACCGCCGCAGCGGAGCGCTTCGTGGAGTGGGTGGATGCCGAGACGGACGCGGCATCGGTCGGTCTCCTCGGCTTCTCGCAGGGGGCGTCCGTCGCACTGCAGGCGCTGCGACTGCGGCCGGACCTCGTCTCATTCGCGGTGAACCTGAGCGGCTACGTCGCGCCCGGGGCGCTCCCGGGGGATGCGCACCTGGCAGAGCTGCGACCACCGGTGTTCTGGGGCCGCGGCACGCTTGACGATGTGATTCCGCCCGCCCTCATCGAGTACACGGTGCAGTGGCTGCCCGAGCACGTCGACCTGAGCGGCCGGGTCTACACCGGCCTCACCCACAGCGTCTCTCAGGAGGAGCTCGACGACGTCGTGACGTTCCTGCGCAAGCGGCTCGCGGCCGCAACTCACTCCCCGTCGTAGCGGTCGGGGTCGGTGTCCCGCGCGGGGTCACCGTCACCGTCGAGCACGTGCTGCTCCCCCGTGATGAGGTGCTCGTCGGCGACGGGCGCTGGACCCGGCTCGGCCACCGCGGGCTCAGCGACGCCGACGACCTCGCCCGGATCCAGGTCCACCGAGGGCTGGAACGCGACGGCGAAGACCACCGCGAAGCACATGCCCAGACCGATGCCCATCACCACGTCGCCGAGCGCCGCTCCCATCGCGGCGCCGATCCCGATGCCGATGATCGCGGCGAAGGTCCACGCGCGCACGGTGGCGGCTCGCTCCCCCCGCCGCCCGTCGCCCATGCCGGGCACAGTAGCCCGCTCCGGGCGCCGCGGCTATGCTGTCGGCATCCTTGTCCCCCACGTGAGGAATGAAATGACGGAGATCGTCACGGCCGCGCAGCACGCGCGCTGACCGTCGATCCTCGACGCGGAAGCGCTCCCTGCGCTGACCCGTCGATCCCGTCGCCTCCGGCCCGGACTCCTCCGCCGCCGTGACCGCGTCCTTCGTGTCAGCGCGCCCCTGCATCGCAGGGCTGACACCGAAGGATCCTCATGCACCTCCCCGCTTCTTCCCCGTCGGTCGTTCTGGACCGCGTCTCGTTCGTCTGGCCGGACGGCACCCCCACTCTCGCCGAGGTCTCCGGCGCGTTCGGCGCCGGCCGCACCGGACTCGTCGGGCGCAATGGCTGCGGCAAGTCCACGCTGCTTCGGCTCATCGCCGGCGCCGCGGCCCCCACCGGCGGTCATCTCACCGTGAGCGGCGACGTCGCCTGGCTGCCGCAGACCCTCACGCTCGCCGTCGATCGCCCGGTCGCCGACCTTCTCGGCGTCGGCGCGGCGCTGCGCGCCGTGCGGGCGATCGAGTCGGGTGACGTCGACCCGGCGCATTTCGACGCGGTCGGCGATGACTGGGATGTGGAGTCCCGCGCCCTCACCGCTCTCGCCGACGCCGGGCTGCCGCCGGACGCGCTGGACCGCCGCGTCGGGGAGCTCTCCGGCGGCGAGGCGGTACTCGCGGCGGTGGCCGGCGTCCGCCGACGCCGTGCCGCGGTGACGCTGCTCGACGAACCCACGAACAACCTGGACCGTGACGCCAGGGCGCGGCTGACGGCGATGGTGCGCGACTGGCCGGGAGCGCTGATCGTGGTGAGCCACGACACCGCGCTGCTGGAGACGATGGACGAGACCGCCGAGCTTTACGCCCAGACTCTGTCGACCTTCGGCGGACCGTACTCGCTCTGGCGAGAGGCGATCGAGCGCGAGCAGGCAGCCGCCCGGCAGGCCGAGCGCGCCGCCGCCCAGGTCGTCCGTCGCGAGAAGCGCGACCGCATCGAAGCCGAGGCGACGCTCGCATCGCGGGCGGCGATGGGGAGCAAGGCCCAGCGCGAGAAACGCGTGCCGGGCATCGTCGCGGGCAACCGCGCAAACGCTGCGCAGGTGTCTGCGGGAAGGCTGCGCGGCATGGTCGCAGGCCGCGAGGCCGACGCGCGCGCGGCGCTGGATGCCGCCGAGCGCCGGGTGCGCGACGACAGGTCGGTGCGCATCGATCTGCCCGACCCGGGAGTCCCCGCCGCGCGGCGCCTCGCCACCTTCGGCGACGGCGAGCGGTCCTGGGTGCTGCAAGGCCCCGAGCGCACCGCGCTCGTGGGACCGAACGGCGCCGGCAAGACGACGCTGCTGGAGCAGCTGGTCGCAGGAGACGACGCGGCCCGCAACGCGCCCGCGCCGGCCGGCGTCGCGGCCGCCGCCGTGCACAACGTCGGCATCCCACCCCGGATCGCGGCCGAACCGGCCGCCTGGGACCCCGACGCGCCGATTCGGCGACGTCGTGCACGCGCCGCCGCGCACACCGACCGCATCGGCTACCTGCCGCAGCGGATCGACGGCCTCGACGACACCGCGTCGGTGCTCGACAACGTCCGCGCGGCTGCGCCGGGCGTCGCCGTCGCCGACCTGCGCAATCGGCTGGCCCGCTTCCTCATCCGGGGCGCGACCGTCGACCGCCCGGTCGCGAGCCTCTCAGGCGGCGAGCGCTTCCGCGTCGCCCTGGCCAGGCTTCTGCTGACCGAACCGCCGCCGCAGCTGCTGATCCTCGACGAGCCGACCAACAACCTCGACCTCGACACCGTCGACGCGCTCGTCGACGCGCTCGGCGCCTACCGCGGCGCCGTGCTGGTGGTCAGTCACGACGACGCGTTCCTCGAGAGGCTGCAGCCCGACCTGGTGCTTCGCCTGGACGCCGACGGTGCGATGTCCGAGCGTGCGTGAGGCGGCCTCAGGCGAAGGGGACGGCGGACACGACCGCGACCTCGAGGGTCGCGCCGTTGGGCGCGGCGAAGCTCACGGTGTCGCCGACGTAACGTCCGGTGATGGCCGTTCCCAGCGGTGACGACGGGGAGTAGACGTCGAGGTCGACCTCGCCGCCCTGCTTCACCAGCTCGCGGCTGCCCAGCAGGAAGGTCTCCTCCGAGCCGTCCCGCGTGAAGCGCACCGTCACCGTCATGCCCGGCTCCACGAGACCGTCATCCGGCTTCGTGCCGACCTCGGCGCGGCGGATCAGGCTGCGCAGCTCGACCTGGCGCGCCTGGTCGGCGTCGCCCTCGGCCCGCCGGCTCAGTTCATCCAGCTCGCTCTGCAGCGCGGCGAGCGCCGCCGCGGTCATCCACACGGTTTCCTGCTCGTTCGACATGACTGTCCCTTTCCGCACTGACAAAGATCTTCCAGCCTATCGCCCCGGCGCTCGGAATACGAACGCGGAGCGGGGGTCGCTCGGCGCCGAACCCCCGCAGAACAGGAGGACTCCCCGCGACAGGTCGTTTCCGGCGGAATGGTCCTGTGCTGGCGAGATCGCCTGCGCTGGGGAGAGCGCCCCACCCGGCTGCGGACGCCGAGGCGTCAAGACCCGCCCGATTGTCGGTGGCCGGGGAGAAGATAAGAGAGTGGGCGACGTTCTCGAGCGGTTCGGTCCTGCCACGCAGGACTGGTTCCGCAGCGCCTTCCCCCGGCCGACCGACGCGCAGGTCGGCGCGTGGGAGGCGATCTCGCACGGCAAGCACGCCCTCGTCGTCGCCCCAACGGGCTCCGGCAAGACGCTGTCGGCGTTCCTCTGGGCCATCGACCGCATCTTCCACGAGAAGCGCGCTCCGGCGGATGCCGGCGCAGGCGCCTCACCCGCCCCGCGCGGCCGGCGCACCCGCCGGGAGCCCTCGCCCGGCACGAGCGTGCTCTACATCTCGCCGCTGAAGGCGCTCGGCGTCGACGTCGAACGCAATCTGCGCTCCCCGCTGGTGGGCATCGGGCAGTCGGCCCGGCGCCTGGGCATCACGGTGCCCGAGGTGACAGTGGGGGTGCGCTCGGGCGACACCCCGTCCGGGGACCGCCGCAAGCTGGTCGCCGACCCTCCCGACATCCTCATCACCACCCCCGAGTCGCTGTACCTCATGCTCACCAGCCAGGCCGGGCTGACGCTGCGCAACGTCCACACCGTCATCGTCGACGAGGTGCACGCGGTCGCCGCCACCAAGCGCGGCGCGCACCTGGCGGTCAGCCTCGAGCGGCTCGAGGCCCTGCGGCAGGAGCACGCCGAGGATGCCGCGACCCTCGCGCCCGCCCAGCGCATCGGACTGTCGGCCACGGTGCGCCCGATCGATGAGGTCGCCCGGTTCCTCGGCGGCTCGGCCCCGGTGGAAATCGTCGCGCCGCGGGCGACGAAGGCGTTCGACCTGCGGGTCGTGGTGCCCGTCGACGACATGCTCAACCCGCCGCCTCCCCCCGGCGCGGCCGAGCCGCCCGGCACCGACACCGACGACGCCGCCGCCAAGAGCGACGCGGACGGCGACGGCGACTGGTTCGCCCCGTCGGCGCGGCCGCGGCCGACGGGGGAGTCCACCGAGGCGACCGGGTCGGTGTGGCCGCACGTCGAGGAGGCGATCGTCGACCGCATCCTCGCCCACCGGTCCACCATCGTCTTCGCCAACTCCCGTCGACTCGCCGAGCGGCTGACGGGCCGGCTCAACGAGATCTACGCGGAGCGGCTGGGCCTGGAGCCCCCCGCCCCCGCCGTCCCCGCGCAGATGATGGCGCAGGCGGGGTCGACCGCCGGCGTCGAGCCGGTGCTCGCGAAGGCCCACCACGGGTCGGTGTCGAAAGAGGCGCGCGCGCAAGTCGAGGACGAACTGAAGTCCGGGCTGCTGCGCTGCGTCGTGGCGACCAGCTCGCTCGAGCTCGGCATCGACATGGGCGCGGTGGATCTCGTGATCCAGGTCGAGGCGCCGCCGTCGGCGGCATCCGGCCTGCAGCGCGTCGGACGAGCGGGCCACCAGGTCGGCGAGGTCAGCCGGGCGGCCCTCTTCCCCAAGCACCGCGGCGACGTGCTGCACACGGCGGTGGTGACCGAACGCATGCTGGCCGGTCAGATCGAGGCCATCGCGGTGCCGCAGAACCCGCTCGACATCCTCGCGCAGCAGACGGTGGCCGCCTGCGCGACCGGCCCGATCGACGTCGAGGGCTGGTTCGACACCGTGCGCCGCAGCGCGCCGTTTCGCACCCTGCCGCGCTCGGCATACGAGGCGACGCTGGATCTGCTCGCGGGCCGCTTCCCCTCGGACGAATTCGCCGAGCTGCGCCCGCGCATCGTCTGGGACCGCGACCACGGCACGCTGACCGGGCGCCCGGGTGCCCAGCGGATCGCAGTCACCAGCGGCGGCACGATCCCCGATCGCGGCCTGTTCGGCGTGTTCGTCGCCGGCGAGTCCCGCAACGCCCGCGTCGGCGAGCTCGACGAGGAGATGGTCTACGAGTCGCGGGTCAACGACGTGTTCACCCTCGGGACGACCAGCTGGCGCATCGTCGAGATCACCCACGACCGCGTCAACGTGGTGCCCGCGTTCGGGCAGCCCGGAAAGCTCCCCTTCTGGCACGGTGACGGCCTCGGCCGCCCGGCCGAGCTCGGCGAAGCGCTGGGGAGGTTCTCGCGCGAAGTGTCCGCCGCCCCGCACGACAAAGCCGTCGCGCGCCTGACCGAGTCGGGCCTCGATGACAACGCGATCGGCAACCTGCTGGGCTACCTCGCCGAGCAGCGCGAGGCCACAGGAAGCCTTCCCACCGACCGCACGCTGACCGTCGAGCGCGGCCGCGACGAGGTCGGCGACTGGCGCATCATCCTGCACTCCCCGTACGGCATGCACGTGCACGCCCCGTGGGCGCTGGCGGTCAACGCCCGCATCC
>NZ_JANJFJ010000235.1:0-7003 GCF_024626565.1 Microbacterium sp. zg.Y909 | reverse complement strand
AGGAGACGGTTCCCGTCCTGGGTGACTTCTTCCAGCTCTACCTCACGCGCAACCCCGGTGCGGCATTCTCCCTGGGTGAGGGCGTGACCTGGATCTTCACGCTGGTCCTTCTCGCCGCTGCCGTGACGATCGTCGTCCTCGCCGCGCGCGTCGTGCACTCCCGCCTCTGGGCAGTGGTGCTGGGACTGCTCCTCGGCGGCATTCTGGGCAACCTCACCGACCGCCTGCTGCGCGAGCCGGGGTTTCTGGTCGGCCACGTGATCGACTTCATCCACACCCCGTGGATGTGGCTCGGGTTCCCCTCCGCGATCTACAACATCGCCGACATCTTCATCGTCACGATGATGATCAGCGTCGCCGTGCTGGTGCTCGTCGGCCTGCGGTTCGACGGCACACGCGAACACCACCGGCACCACGCCACTGCGGCATCCGAAGGCGACGGCGCCTCGGCTCCCGACGAGGCCGCGAAGGCCTGACATGGAAAGTCGCAGCGTTCCCGTTCCCGACGGGCTTGACGGCGTGCGGGTGGATGCCGCCCTCGCCAAGCTCCTGGGCTTCTCTCGTACCTTCGCCGCAGAGGTGGCCGAAGCAGGCGGTGTCGTCCTCGACGGACGCACGCTGGGCAAGTCCGACAAGCTCCGCGCCGGCGGCTGGCTCGAGGTGACGTGGGCCGAGAAGGAGCCGCCGCGGGTCGTGCCCGTCGCCGTTGCGGACCTCGGCATCGTCTACGACGACGATGACATCATCGTCGTCGACAAGCCCGTCGGCGTCGCCGCCCACCCCTCCGTCGGCTGGGAGGGCCCGACCGTGCTGGGGGCGCTGGCCGCAGCCGGGTTCCGCGTCGCGACCAGCGGCGCGGCCGAGCGCCAGGGCGTGGTGCACCGGCTCGATGTCGGCACCAGCGGGCTCATGGTCGTGGCGAAGACCGAGAGCGCCTACACCGCGCTCAAGCGCGCGTTCAAGGAGCGCACGGTCGAGAAGATCTACCACGCCGTCGTGCAGGGGCACCCCGACCCGCTCGTGGGCACGATCGACGCGCCCATCGGGCGGCACCCCTCGCATTCGTGGAAGTTCGCCGTCACCCCCGAGGGCAAGGACTCCGTCACGCACTACGAGACGATCGAGGCCTTCCCCGGTGCGTCACTGCTGGAGATACACCTCGAAACGGGGCGCACCCACCAGATCCGCGTGCACATGGCCGCCCACCGGCATCCGTGCGTCGGGGATCCGCTCTACGGCGCCGACCCCACGATGGCGGCGCGCCTGGGCCTCACACGGCAGTGGCTGCACGCTCGCGAGCTCTCGTTCGCCCACCCGGCCACGACCGACTGGGTGACCTTCACCTCGCCGTATCCGGCCGATCTGCAGCACGCGCTCGACCTGCTGCGCGGCGACTGACCGGCGGCAGCGCGCGCCCGCAACAGGAAGAGTCGCCGGAACAGGTGGATTGCGCGCCATTCGTCCTGTGCCCGGTATTCCTCCTGTCTCGGGGAGGGGGCAGGATGCCGTCATGGCCATCGACGTGCGCCCCGCCACCGTGTTCGCAGACGTCGCGACGATCGTCGGACCCAAGAATCCGGTATCCAACGTGTGCTTCTGCCTGAGCTACCGCATCGGATCGCGCGAGAACAATGCCCTGCGAGGATCCGCGCGCGCCGAGAGGGTGCGGGAGCTGTGCGCGGAGGAGCCACCGCCGGGCGTCATCGCCTACGACGGCGCCGAACCGGTCGGCTGGGCGGCGGTGTACCCGCGGGCGGGAACCTCGTTCGCCCGCAACCGCAAGATCCCACACGTCGACGATCTCGACGTGTGGTCGCTGTGGTGCTTCCGGGTGCGGCCGGGCCACCGCAAGCAGGGCGTCATGCATGCGCTCATCGACGGCGCGGTGGCATATGCGCGGCAGCAAGGCGCACCGGCGATCGAGGGCTACCCGGTGGACAACCGCGGGGAGAAAGTCGACCAGACGATGGCCTACGTCGGCACCCGCAGGCTGTTCGAGCAGGCCGGTTTCCGCAAGGCCGCCGACGCCGACGCGATCGCCGGCGGCTTCCCGCGGGTGCTGATGCGGCTGGACCTCTAGCGCCGCGCGGGCGAGGATCGCGTCCCCGCGCCGTTGTGTCCCGTAGCGTCAGGTCCATGAGTGTCGATCGCGATGTCGTTCTGCGCCGCTGGCTCGACGCCGACCGCAGCGCGACGCGCACCGCCGTCATCACGGTGTCCTTCACGCTGGCGCTGACGGCGTTTGCGGCGACCCTGCCGCTGTGGACCCGCGACGAGCCGATCCTGATGGGCGGCGCGGTGTACTACTCCGGCACCGGGTCGAGTTTCCGGTGGGAATTCGCCCCGGCGGATGCCTGGTGGATCGCCGCGCTGGTGCTCGCCGTGCCGGTCGTGTTCACGCTGATCGGGGCGGTCACCACGCGGCGGCGGCTGGTCCGAGCGGAGCGCGACATCCCGTGGGTCGCGGACCTCGACACGATCGGTGCGGCGCTGACGGATGCGCAGCGCAGCGCGCAGGTGCGCAACCGGCAGGCAGACCTCGGGGCGCGGCAGCAGCGGTTCATCGAACAGAACCGGTCGCGCATCCCACTGTGGAGCCTGTTCGGCGGGCCGCTGGCCTATTTCGTGGGCGGGTGGTTCCTCATCGGGCTCACCTTCGACGTCACCGGTGCGACGGCCACACCGCTGGGCGCATGGCTCTCGCCGCGCTCCTGGTTCCTCCTGCTGCTGCTCATGGTCGCCTGGGCCGCCGTCGCGACGCTCGCGGACCGCCGCCGCGCCCGGTCGCAGCGCGGCGCCCTCTAGCGGCCGCCGCGGAAGGTCGCCGGGTCGTCCTCGGCCATCGACAGCGCGATCTTGCGCACGTTCTCGGGCGCGACGTCGGTCATCTCGCCGAGGCCGTAGAACCCCACCTCGGTCAGCTCGCCGTCGGCGGGGTGCGGGTCGCCCGACACCCACTCGCAGCGGAACACCAGGTCGAGGTAGTCCACCTGATCGCCGTTGGCGTAGGTGATGCGGGGCATCTGCTGCACGAGGGCGAGTCGCGTGGCCTTCACCACGACGCCGGCCTCTTCGAGGCACTCGCGCACGGCGGCATCCGCCGGCTCCTCACCGGGGTCGACGATGCCCGAGACCGACTGCCATGAGCCGTTGTCGGCGCGCTTTCCCAGCAGCACCTTCTCGTCGCGGAACACCACCGCGGTGACGCCGACGAGGGGGAGCGGGGCGTGCCCGATGCTCTCGCGCAGCGACAGGACGAAATCGGGAGTGGCCATGCTCCCAGCCTAGGCGGCGCGCCCGCAGCCCGACCGCCGATGTCGGGGCTCCTCGTAGACTGGAACCCGTGGCATCCGACTCCTTCGCTCATCTTCACGTCCACAGCGAGTACTCGATGCTCGACGGCGCCGCCCGCATCGGCGCCATGGTCCAGGAGGCGGTGCGGCTGGACATGCCGGCCATCGCCGTCACCGACCACGGCAACACCTTCGCCGCGTACGAGTTCTACAAGACGGCGAAAGATGCCGGCATCAAGCCGATCATCGGCATCGAGGCCTACGTCACACCGGGCACCCACCGCAGCGACAAGTCGCGGGTGCGCTGGGGAACGCCCGAGCAGAACAGCGACGACGTCTCGGGCTCGGGCGCCTACACGCACATGACCCTGCTGTCGGAGACGACCGAGGGCATGCACAACCTGTTCCGCCTCTCGAGCAAGGCCTCGATCGAGGGCTACTACTTCAAGCCGCGCATGGATCGCGAGCTGCTGCAGACGTACTCCAGGGGGCTCATCGCCACCACCGGCTGCCCGTCAGGCGAGGTGCAGACGCGCCTGCGGCTGGGTCAGTACGACGCCGCGCGCGCGGCGGCGGCGGAGTTCCAGGACATCTTCGGCAAGGACAACTACTTCGCCGAGATCATGGACCACGGTCTGTCGATCGAGCGCCGGGTCATGACCGACCTGCACCGCCTCGCGAAGGACCTCGGCATTCCGCTCTTGGCCACCAACGACCTGCACTACACCCACCAGCACGACGCCACGAGCCACGCGGCGCTGTTGTGCGTGCAGTCAGGGTCCACCCTCGACGACCCCACCCGGTTCAAGTTCGACGGCGACGGGTACTACGTCAAGTCGCCCGCCGAGATGCGGCAGATCTTCCGCGACTACGAGGTCGCGTGCGACAACACGCTGCTCATCGCCGAGCGCTGCAACGTCGAGTTCAACACCTCGGCCAACTACATGCCGCGCTACCCGGTGCCCGAGGGCGAGACCGAGGAGAGCTGGTTCGTCAAAGAGGTCGAGAACGGCCTGCACGAGCGGTACCCCGGCGGCATCCCCGACGCCGTGCGCAAGCAGGCGGAGTATGAGACCGGCGTCATCGTGCAGATGGGCTTCCCCGGCTACTTCCTCGTCGTCGCCGACTTCATCAACTGGGCCAAGCGCAACGGCATCCGCGTCGGCCCCGGCCGTGGCTCCGGCGCCGGCTCCATGGCGGCGTACGCCATGAAGATCACCGACCTCGACCCGCTGGAGCACGGTCTGATCTTCGAGCGGTTCCTCAACCCCGACCGCGTCTCGATGCCCGACTTCGACGTCGACTTCGACGACCGGCGCCGCGGTGAGGTGATCCAGTACGTCACCGAGAAGTACGGCGACGAGCGCGTCGCCCAGATCGTCACCTACGGAACGATCAAGGCCAAGCAGGCGCTGAAGGATGCCGGGCGCGTGCTCGGGTTCCCCTTCAGCATGGGGGAGAAGCTCACCAAGGCGATGCCCCCGGCGGTGATGGGCAAGGACATGCCGCTGGGCGGCATGTTCGACCCGAAGCACCCCCGCTACAAAGAGGCATCCGAGTTCCGCACCGTCATCGAGAGCGACCCCGAGGCCAAGACCGTGTTCGACACGGCGGTGGGGCTCGAGAACCTCAAGCGACAGTGGGGCGTGCACGCCGCCGGCGTCATCATGTCCAGCGAGCCGCTGATCGACATCATCCCGATCATGAAGCGCGAGCAGGACGGCCAGATCGTCACGCAGTTCGACTATCCGGCGTGCGAGTCCTTGGGCCTCATCAAGATGGACTTCCTGGGGCTGCGCAACCTCACGATCATCGACGACGCGCTCGACAACATCGAGGCCAACCGCGGCGAGAAGGTCGTGCTCGAGGACCTCGCGCTCGACGACCAGGCGGCGTACGACCTGCTGGCCCGGGGTGACACGCTGGGCGTGTTCCAGCTCGACGGCGGACCCATGCGGTCGCTGCTGCGCCTGCTGAAGCCCGACAACTTCGAAGACATCTCCGCCGTCATCGCGCTGTACCGACCGGGCCCGATGGGAGCGAACTCCCACACGAACTACGCGCTGCGCAAGAACGGGCTGCAGGAGATCACTCCGATCCACCCTGAGCTCGAAGAGCCGCTCGCCGAGATCCTGAGCACCAGCTACGGCCTCATCATCTACCAGGAGCAGGTGATGGCGATCGCCCAGCGGGTCGCCGGGTTCAGCCTCGGTCAGGCCGACATCCTGCGCCGCGCGATGGGCAAGAAGAAGAAGTCCGAGCTCGACAAGCAGTACGCGGGCTTCCAGGCCGGCATGCACGCCAACGGGTTCTCCGATGCCGCCGTCCAGAAGCTGTGGGATATCCTCCTTCCCTTCTCCGACTACGCCTTCAACAAGGCTCACTCCGCCGCGTACGGGCTGGTGTCGTACTGGACGGCGTACCTGAAGGCGCACTACCCCGCCGAGTACATGGCGGCACTGCTGACGAGCGTCGGCGATGCGAAGGACAAGCTCGCCGTATACCTCAACGAGTGCCGCCGCATGGGCATCCGGGTGCTGCCGCCGGACGTGCGGGAATCGATCCGGTACTTCGCCGCCGTCGGCAGCGACATCCGCTTCGGTCTCGGCGCGATTCGCAACGTCGGCACCAACGTCGTCGACGGCATCGTCACGGCCCGTGCCGACGACAACTTCGTCAGCTTCCACGACTTCCTCACCAAGGTGCCGATCCACGTCGCCAACAAGCGCACGGTCGAGTCGCTCATCAAGGCCGGGGCGTTCGACTCACTGGGCTCGACACGCCGTGCCCTGATGGAGATCCACGAGGATGCCACCGAGGCCGCCGTGGACTCCAAGCGCAAGGCCGCGACCGGCGCCATCGGCTTCGACTTCGACAGCCTCTACGACGAGGCCGAGGAGGTCATGCCGCCCAAGGTGCCGGAGCGACCGGAATGGACCAAGAAGGACAAGCTGGCCTTCGAGCGCGAGATGCTCGGCCTGTATGTCTCGGACCACCCGCTGGCCGGTCTCGAGATACCTCTGGCCAAGCACGCCTCGATGTCGATCCACGACCTGCTCTCCTCCGAGGACGTGCAGGACGGCGACCAGGTCACCGTCGCGGGCCTCGTGACCAGCGTGCAGCACCGGGTGGCCAAGCAGAGCGGCAACCCGTACGGCATGATCACGGTCGAGGACTTCAACGGCGAGGTGACCGTGATGTTCATGGGCAAGACGTACACCGAGTTCCAGTCGATGCTCGTCGCCGATTCCATCCTCGTCGTCCGCGGCCGCGTTTCGCGGCGCGACGACGGCCTGAACCTGCACGGCCAGTCGGCATTCTCGCCGGATCTGGGCACGACCGACGTCGCCGGGCCGCTCACGCTCACGATGCCCGAGCACCGGGCGACCGAGGCCGTGATCGGCGAACTGGCACAGGTGCTCACGCGGCACCGGGGCGACACCGAGGTGACGCTGAAGGTGCACAAGGGCGGCATCGCGAAGGTGTTCGAGGTGCCGCTGCACGTGCAGGTGACCGCGGATCTCTATGGCGAGTTGAAGGGCCTGCTGGGTCCCCACTGCCTAGGCTGACCGGTACCATCGGATGACCGCGCCTCCGGCGCGACGGCGAAGGGATGAACCGTGACCGACGAGCGGCTCGACGAGAACACCGTGAACACCCCCGATCACTCCACCGATGCCGCGGATGCCACAGCGCATTCCGCGCCCGCG
>NZ_JANJFJ010000234.1:0-7004 GCF_024626565.1 Microbacterium sp. zg.Y909 | reverse complement strand
ATCAGCAGCTGCGCCCACCACGCGTCGTTGGTGAGCACCTGCTCGCACTCCGCGATGCCGGTGATGCCGAACAGCTGACCGCTGCGGGCGACCGTGATGAGCGTGGTCGACTGCAGCAGCGCGAGGGCGATCGTCAGATAGCGGGTGTACTGCGTCAGCTTGCTCTGGCCGGCCTGGCCCTCTTTGTAGAGTGTCTCGAAGTGCGGGATCACCACGCGCAGAAGCTGCACGATGATCGTGGCCGTGATGTACGGCATCACGCCCAGCGCGAAGATCGACAGCTGCAGCAGCGCGCCTCCGGAGAAGAGGTTCACAAGCGAGAGCAGGCCCTCGGTGCCGCCGGACTGCGCGAGGCAGGACTGCACGTTCGGGAAGTCCACGAACGGCGTCGGCACGTGGGCACCGAGGCGATACACGGCGATGATCCCGAGCGTGAAGCCGATCTTCCGCCTCAGGTCGGGTGTGCGGAAGACCCGCGCGATGGCGCTGAACAAGTCGGATTCCTCCAGTGAGATCGGCGGCGGCTGCGAGGCACGCCGTCAACCAGAGTACGGCACAGGGGCCGGAGCGTTGCTCCGGCCCCTGTGGCGTGATTACTTGATGGTGCCGCCTGCTGCGACGATCTTCTGCTCCGCGGAGCCGGAGACCTTGTCGACGGAGACGTTCAGCGCCACGGAGATGTCTCCGGTGCCGAGCACCTTGACCTTCTCGTTCTTGCGCACGGCGCCCTTGGCGACCAGGTCGCCCACGGTGACGTCGCCACCCTGCGGGTACAGCTCGGCGAGCTTGTCGAGGTTGACCACCTGGTACTCGACGCGGAACGGGTTCTTGAACCCGCGCAGCTTCGGAGTACGCATGTGCAGCGGCATCTGACCGCCCTCGAAGCCGACCTTCACGCTGTAGCGGGCCTTCGTGCCCTTGGTGCCACGACCCGAGGTCTTACCCTTCGAGCCCTCACCACGACCGACACGGGTCTTCGCCGTGTTGGAACCGGGGACCGGACGCAGGTGGTGGACCTTCAGCACGCCGGGGCGCGATGCCGCGGCATCCTTGGTGGACGCAGCCTTGGCGGCGCCCTTCTTCTCGGCCTTCTCAGCCATTAGTCGATCTCCTCAACCTTGACGAGGTGGGCGACGGTCTTGACGTAGCCGCGCGTCTGCGCGTCGTCGGGACGGACGACCGAGTCGCCGATCCGCTTGAGACCGAGGCTGCGCAGCGTGTCACGCTGGTTCTGCTTCTCGCTCACCTTGGACTTGACCTGCGTCACCTTCAGACGGGCAGCCATCAGGCACCTACCTTCTTCGCCGCAGCGGCCTTGGCCTCGTTGCGGATGATGATCGCCGGAACGACCGCGTCGTAGTCGAGACCACGACGGGCGGCGACCGCACGGGGCTCCTCGAGGCTCTTCAGAGCCGCGACCGTCGCGTGCACGATGTTGATCGTGTTCGACGAGCCCAGGGACTTCGACAGCACGTCGTGGATGCCGGCGCACTCGAGCACGGCACGCACCGGACCACCGGCGATGACACCGGTACCGGCGGCAGCCGGACGCAGCAGCACGACACCGGCAGCGGCCTCACCCTGCACGGGGTGCGGGATGGTCGAGCCGACGCGGGGCACGCGGAAGAAGTTGCGCTTGGCCTCTTCGACACCCTTCGAGATGGCCAGGGGCACCTCGCGGGCCTTGCCGTAGCCGACGCCCACCAGACCGTTGCCGTCGCCGACCACCACGAGGGCGGTGAAGCTGAAGCGGCGGCCACCCTTGACGACCTTCGACACGCGGTTGATCGTGACGACGCGCTCAAGGAACTGGCTGTCGTTGCGGTCGCGCGAGTTGCGGTCGCGGGTCTGGCTGCGCTCGCGACCACCGCGGCGGGGCTCGCGCTCCGCCGCTGCCGTCTCGGGCGCGGCCGCGGCCGCAGCCGGAGCGGTTTCGGTCACTTCGTTCTCCTTGTTCTCGCTCACAGGTTCAGGCCTCCCTCGCGGGCGCCGTCGGCGATCGCGGCGACACGACCCGCGTAGCGGTTGCCACCACGGTCGAACACGACGTCGACGACGCCGGCTGCCTTCGCGCGCTCGGCGACGAGCTCGCCGACCTTGCGGGCCTTGGCGGTCTTGTCACCGTCGAAACCGCGCAGGTCGGTCTCGAGGGTCGAAGCCGATGCGAGGGTGTGACCCTTGCTGTCGTCGACCAGCTGGACGAAGACGTGACGCGCCGAACGGGTGACCACCAGACGCGGACGCGCCTCGGTGCCGACGACCTTCTTGCGCAGACGCGCGTGACGACGCGCGCGTGCGACGGACTTGGAAGTCACAGCCATGGTTACTTACCAGCCTTTCCGGCCTTGCGCCGAACGACCTCGCCGGCGTAGCGCACACCCTTGCCCTTGTACGGCTCAGGCTTGCGGATCTTGCGGATGTTGGCGGCAGCCTCACCGACGGCCTGCTTGTCGATGCCGCTCACGGTGAGCTTGTTGTTGCCCTCGACCGTGAACGTGATGCCGGCCGGCGGGTCGACGAGCACGGGGTGCGAGAAGCCGAGGGCGAACTCGACCGAGCTGCCCTTCTGAGCAACGCGGTAACCGGTGCCGACGACCTCAAGGCCCTTGGTGTAGCCCTGGGTGACGCCGATGATGTTGTTGTTGATGAGCGTGCGGGTCAGGCCGTGAAGCGACCGCGACTCGCGCTCGTCGTCGGGGCGGGAGACCAGAACCTGGTTCTCCTGCACCGCGATCTCGATGGGGCGCGAGACGGTGAGCTTGAGCTCGCCCTTCGGGCCCTTGACGGAGACATCCTGTCCGGAGACCTCGACGGTCACGCCGGCGGGGATGTCGATGGGAAGACGACCGATGCGGGACATTCAGATCACCACACGTAGGCGAGGACTTCCCCGCCGACGCCCTTCGACTCGGCCTGGCGGTCCGTGAGGAGGCCAGAGGAAGTGGACAGAATTGCGACGCCGAGGCCGCCGAGCACCGTGGGGATCTCGGTCGAGCGTGCGTACACGCGCAGACCCGGCTTCGACACGCGCTTGATGCCGGCGATCGACCGCTCGCGGTTGGGGCCGTACTTGAGCGTCAGCGTGATGGTCTGCCCAACGCGCGCGTCGGTGACCTCCCAGCCGGCGATGTAGCCCTCCTGCTGGAGGATCTCGGCGATGTGAGTCTTGAGCTTGGAGCTCGGCATGGACACGGTTTCGTGGTGCGCCGAGTTCGCGTTGCGCAGACGGGTCAGCATGTCTGCGACCGGGTCTGTCGTTCCCGAGGTTTCGGAGGCCGTTACGCCACCCCCGACCTACGTTGAGGGGCGGTGTTCAGTTGTACGGGCGTTTGGTCCCGGACCGCAGGGTCCGAGACCAAACGCCCAAGCTTATCCGATTACGCCTGAGCGTCGTCGGCGCGGAAGGGGAAGCCGAGCTGACGCAGCAGCGAGCGGCCCTCCTCGTCCGTCTTCGCAGTGGTGACGACAGTGATGTCGAAGCCGCGAACGCGATCGATCTTGTCCTGGTTGATCTCGTGGAAGACCGCCTGCTCCTGCAGGCCGAACGTGTAGTTGCCGTGCCCGTCGAACTGCTTCGGCGAGAGGCCACGGAAGTCGCGGATGCGGGGCAGCGCGAGGTTCACGAGGCGGTCCAGGAACTCCCACGCGCGGTCACCGCGGAGGGTGACGTGCGCGCCGATGGCCTGACCCTCGCGCAGCTTGAACTGCGCGATGGACTTGCGGGCCTTGGTGACGACCGGCTTCTGGCCGGTGATCTTGGTGAGGTCGTCGACCGCACCATCGATCACCTTGCTGTCACGCGCAGCCTCACCGACACCGGTGTTGACGACGACCTTGACGATCCCGGGGATCTGCATGACGTTCGAGTAGCCGAACTCCTCCTGCAGAGCCTTCTGGATCTCGTTCTTGTACTTCTGCTTCAGGCGGGGCTGGATCTTGCCAGCCTCCACGGCAGGTGCAGTGCTCATTCTCAGAGGTCCTTGCCTGACTTCTTCGCGTAGCGCACGCGGACCGTGCGCTTGACGCCGTTCTTGGTCTGCTCCTCGACGCGGCTGCCGATACGGGTCGGCTTCTTCGTCTCGGGGTCGACCAGGGCGACGTTCGAGATGTGGATGGGGGCTTCGAACGTCTCGAGGCCACCCGTCTTGGTGCCGCGCTGGGTCTGGCCCACACGGGTGTGCTTGGTGACGTAGTTCACGCCTTCGACGATGACGCGGTTGCGCTCGACAAGGACCTCGAGGACCTTGCCCTGCTTGCCACGGTCTCCGCCGCGCTCGGGCTTGGCGCCCGAGATGACCTGAACCAGGTCGCCCTTCTTGATTTTCGCCATGATCAAATGACCTCCGGGGCGAGGGAGACGATCTTCATGAACTTCTTGTCGCGAAGCTCACGACCGACGGGACCGAAGATGCGGGTGCCGCGGGGCTCCCCGTCGTTCTTCAGGATCACGGCGGCGTTCTCGTCGAACTTGATGTACGAGCCGTCGGGACGACGGGTCGACTTGACGGTGCGCACGATGACGGCCTTGACGACATCACCCTTCTTGACGTTTCCGCCGGGGATGGCATCCTTCACCGTTGCGACGATGATGTCGCCCACGCCGGCGTACCGGCGAGCGGAGCCGCCGAGCACACGGATCGTGAGCAGCTCCTTGGCGCCGGTGTTGTCGGCGACCTTGAGTCGGGATTCGTTCTGAATCACTTGTTACTCCTTGGATTCCAAGAAGGCCGAAGCCTTACTTGGCCTTCTCGAGGATCTCGACCAGGCGCCAGCGCTTGGTGGCGCTCAGCGGGCGGGTCTCGTTGATGAGCACGAGGTCGCCGATGCCGGCGGTGTTGCCCTCGTCGTGGGCCTTGACCTTCGACGTGCGGCGGATGACCTTGCCGTACAGCGGGTGCTTAACGCGGTCCTCGACCTCGACGACGATGGTCTTGTCCATCTTGTCGCTGACGACGTAACCGCGGCGGGACTTGCGGTACCCGCGGGCGCTCTCGTCGCGCACATCGCGCGCCGACGACTCGTGGCCCTTGGCCTCGACCGGAGCGGTCGAGGCGGCAGCCTTCTTCTCGGTGGTCTCAGCCATTACTCGGCCTCTTCCTTCACGGCCTCGTCAGCGGCATCCGCCTTCTTGGCCTTCGTCTTCTTCGCCTTCGTCGCGGTCTCGACAGGTGCGGGCGTGGCACGAATGCCAAGCTCGCGCTCGCGGATCACGGTGTACAGCCGCGCGATGTCGCGCTTGACCGCACGGATGCGGCCGTGGCTGTCGAGCTGGCCCGTGGCCGACTGGAAGCGCAGGTTGAACAGCTCTTCCTTGGCCTTACGGAGCTCCTCGACGAGGCGCTGGTCTTCGAATGTGTCGAGCTCGCTGGGAGCGAGCGTCTTGGTACCGACGGCCATTACGCGTCGCCCTCCTCGCGCTTGATGATGCGTGCCTTCAGGGGCAGCTTGTGGATGGCACGGGTGAGTGCCTCGCGAGCAAGCTGCTCGTTGACGCCGGCGACCTCGAACAGGACGCGACCCGGCTTCACGTTTGCGACCCACCACTCGGGCGAGCCCTTACCGGAACCCATGCGGGTTTCGGCCGGCTTCTTGGTCAGCGGACGGTCGGGGTAGATGTTGATCCACACCTTTCCGCCACGCTTGATGTGACGGGTCATCGCGATACGAGCGGACTCGATCTGACGGTTCGTCACGTAGGCCGGCGTCAGGGCCTGGATACCGTACTCGCCGAAGGAGACCTTCGTGCCGCCGGTGGCCTGGCCTGAACGGCCGGGGTGATGCTGCTTGCGGTACTTGACCTTGCGGGGGATAAGCATTACGCCGATGCTCCTTCTGCGACGGGTGCGTCGTTGCGCGGACCACGGCGACGGTCGCCACCACGGTCGTCACGGCCACGAGATGTCTTCGGGGCGTTGGCCTGCTCGCGAGCGAGCTCCTTGTTGGTCAGGTCGCCCTTGTAGATCCAGACCTTCACGCCGATGCGACCGAAGGTGGTCTTCGCCTCGTAGAAGCCGTAGTCGATGTTCGCGCGCAGGGTGTGCAGGGGCACACGGCCTTCACGGTAGAACTCCGAACGGCTCATCTCGGCGCCGCCGAGGCGGCCCGAGACCTGGATGCGGATGCCCTTGGCACCGGCACGCTGGGCGCCCTGCAGGCCCTTGCGCATCGCGCGGCGGAAGGCCACACGTGCGGAGAGCTGCTCGGCGATGCCCTGCGCGACCAGCTGAGCGTCGGCCTCGGGGTTCTTCACCTCGAGGATGTTCAGCTGGATCTGCTTGCCGGTGAGCTTCTCGAGGTCGGAGCGGATGCGCTCTGCCTCGGCGCCGCGGCGACCGATCACGATGCCCGGGCGGGCCGTGTGGATGTCCACGCGGACACGGTCACGGGTGCGCTCGATCTCGATGTTGCTCACGCCGGCGCGGTCGAGCTGCGTCTGCAGGAGCTTGCGGATCTTGATGTCCTCGGCGACGTAGTCGGCGTAGCGCTGGCCCGGCTTGGTCGAGTCGGAGAACCACCGCGACACGTGGTCGGTGGTGATGCCGAGGCGGAAGCCGTACGGGTGAACTTTCTGTCCCATTACTTGCTCGCCTTCTTGCTGGTCGTGGCGGGGGCAGCATCCTGGACCTCGGGGGTCGCCAGCTGCACCGTGATGTGGCTGGTGCGCTTCTTGATCTGGAAGGCGCGGCCCTGAGCACGGGGGCGGAAACGCTTGAGCGTCGAACCCTCGTCGACGTACGCGTTCTTCACGTACAGGTCCTGGTCATCCAGGTACTCGCCGTTCTTGTCGGCAGCGACGCGGGCGTTCGCCATCGCGGAAGCGACGAGCTTGTAGATCGGCTCGGACGCACTCTGCGGCGCGAACTTCAGGATGGCCAGGGCCTCCTGAGCCTGCTTGCCCTTGATGAGAGCGACGACACGACGAGCCTTCTGAGGGGTCACGCGGATGTGTCGCACGCGGGCGATGGAATCCACCATCTCTCTCTCCTCTCTGCGCCACCGCGTCA
>NZ_JANJFJ010000002.1:0-94427 GCF_024626565.1 Microbacterium sp. zg.Y909 | reverse complement strand
CTCTCAGCGCCGATGGTACTGCAGGGGGGACCCTGTGGGAGAGTAGGACACCGCCGGACTTCTTCCGTGAGAAAGCCACCCAATGTTGGGTGGCTTTCTCTCGTTAACGCGACGCTTTTCCGTCGAGCCCGAGTACTCACTCGAGCACGCGAATACTCCCTCGGCGGCGCGCGATAGCGTGAAGTGGTGACTGAGCAGACCCTTGCAGACCGAATCCGCCACGCAGCGGACCCGGCGATGCCGCAGCATCCCGACGTGCCGACCTGGCGGATGGCCACCCGCGACGACATCGACGCGATCCACGGGATCGAGATCGCCGCCGGCCGTGTCGACCACCCGACGTGGACGGTGCCCCGTGACGAGATCGCCGACACCTTCGAGATGTCGCACATCGACCACAGCCGCGACACCGTCATCGGGTTCGCCGCGGACGGCGCCCCGGTGGCCTACGGCAGCGCGATCGTGCATCCGTCGCGCGAGGTCCGCGTGCAGGTGGACATCTCGGGCGCCGTGCATCCGGACTGGCGACGGCGGGGCATCGGCGCGCAGGTGGTGCAGTGGCAGTATGCGCAGGCGCTGCGCCGGCTCGTCGAGTCGGGATCGACTCTCCCCGGCACCGTGCGCGCCTACGCGGAGGGCAGCAACGACGACGCTGCGAAGCTGCTCGAGCGCCACGGGTTGCAGGTGCAGCGCTGGTTCACGACCATGGAGCGCGACCTCTCCCAGCCCGTTCCGGCGCTTGAGGTCCCCGAGGGCATCGTCCTCGTGCCCTACAGCTCCGAGCGCGCTCTGCAGGCCCTGGAGGCCCGCAACGATGCCTTCCGCGACCACTGGGGGAGCCTCCCCAGCACGACCGAGACCTGGCAGAAGTTCGTGGGCGGCCCACTGCTGCGTCCCGACCTGTCGACACTGGCGCTTGACGGCGGCCGCATCGTGGCGTTCTGTCTCGGCTCGGTCAACGAAGAGGACTGGGCGGCTCTGGGCGCCTCGCACGTGTACATCGACCTCATCGGCGTCGTGCGCTCGCACCGCGGGCGCGGGCTGGCTCCGCTCGTCATCGCCCAATCGCTGCGGACGGCGGCCGCAGCCGGCCTCGAGAAGGCCGTGCTCGATGTCGACACCGAGAGCCCGACCGGCGCTCACTCGCTCTACGAGCGCCTCGGATTCGTGGCGACCGAACGCGAGCGCGTGCTCGTGCGCGAGTTCTGAGGTCGGATGCCGGGGCGTCGCCGCCGCGCCGGCAGCGCCCCGTCCGCGACGTCCCGCAACACCCCCGCGGATATCGACGGCCCGACCCCAGGACGCGCAGGGGTGTCGCGTCCTAGGCTGGCCGCAGGCGCACCGATCCGATGGAGGATGACATGAGCGAAACGATCGTGGTGGGCGTGACGGGTGCCCCCGCGGCCCGCAGGGCCGTCGACTGGGCCGTGGACCGCGCAGCACATCACCGCAACCACCGCGTCGAGCTGGTGAGCGTCGTGGGCGGCGCCATCGGCACCGTCGGTGAAGGCGCCGTGATGGACGTGGTGCTCGACGCGACCAACCGCATGCTCCAAGACGAGGCCGAGAGGGTATCCGGCTCGGGTGTGCCGGTGACGACGAGGGTGGATGCCGGCAATCCCGTCACCACGCTCGCGCAGGCATCCGAGAACGCGGAGCTGCTGGTGATCGGAAGTGACTACCGCGGACCGGATTCCGGCCCCGCGCGCGGAGCGCATGGCATCCGCATCGTGGCGGCATCCCACTGCCCGGTCGTCGTCGTGCCCGACATCGAGATCCACGACCGCCGCGGTGTGGTGGTCGGCGTCGATGGCTCGCCGGTGTCGGAAGGGGCGATCACCTTCGCCGCGGCCGAAGCCGACCGGCTGGGCGAGCCGCTCACCGCCGTCTGCGTCTGGACGCCCGTGGTCACTCCGCGCACCGCCCCCATGGTCTACCCCGACCTGTACCTCGCGAACATGCAGCGCGCCGCCGAAGAGCGCCTGGCGCTCTCGCTCGCGGGGCTGCGGTCGCAGTACCCCGACCTGGTGATCGAAGAGAAGGCCGTGCAGGGATTCCCCTCGGAGGTCATCAACGAACTGGCCGCCACCGCCAAGCTCGCGGTGATCGGCACGCATGGCCGCAACGCTCTCGCGCGGTTCCTGCTCGGGTCGGTCAGCCACGAGGTGCTGCAGCGCCTCGCGACCGTCACCGTCGTCACCCGCTGACCGGGGAGAGCGGGGAGGGCTGAGTAGGCTGTCGTGGTGCGCATTCGCCTCGACATCGCCTACGACGGCACGCATTTTCGCGGGTGGGCCCGGCAGCCGCAGCTGCGCACCGTGCAGGGGACGATCGAAGACGCCATCGCGCGCATCCTGGGGGGTGAGCCCCGGCTCGTCGTGGCCGGACGCACGGATGCCGGTGTGCACGCGACCGGTCAGGTCGCGCATCTCGACCTGACCGAGGCGCAGGCCGCCCGCCTGCAGGCCCGTCGCGGGCGCGGCGACGGCGCAGAGGCCGGCGCCGACGAGGCCGCACGGATCGCGGCCCTCGCCGGCCGCATCGCGGGGGTGCTGGGCCAGTATCCCGACGTGGCGGTACGCCGCACGAGCATCGCCCCGGACGGTTTCGACGCCCGGTTCTCGGCGACGAGCCGTCGCTACGAGTACCGCATCGCCGACACGGTCACCGGGTACGACCCGCTCGAGCGGCATCGCACGACGACGGTGCGCACGAGCCTCGACGTGGCTGCGATGGATGCCGCTGCCCGCTCGCTCGTGGGCCTTCACGACTTCGCGGCGTACTGCAAGCCCCGCGACGAGGCGACGACGATCCGCACGCTGCTGGAGTTCGAGTGGCACCGCGACGCGGCCGGCGTGCTCATCGCCCATGTGAAGGCCGACGCGTTCTGCCACAGCATGGTGCGCGCTCTCGTCGGGGCGTGCGTGGCGGTGGGCGAGGGGCGACTGAGCCCTGCCGACGTCGTCGAGCTGCGCGACGAGGGCGTGCGCACCAGCGAGTTCAAGGTGCTCGCCGCGCGCGGGCTCACGCTCACCGAGGTGGGCTATCCGGCCGACGATCTGCTGGCCGCACGCGCCGCGCAGACCCGCAACCGCCGCGACGCCGAGTAGCAGCGGCATACGCGTGCGCCGGAATACCTCCCAGCCGACGCACGCGCAACCGTCACCGGGCGGCCAGCCGGCGGGCCTACGCTGGAATCACCATGAGAGTGATCTCGTACAACCTGCGTAAACATCGTGCCGCCGGCGAGCTGACGGATCTGGTCGAACGCCACAGTGCCAATGTGCTCTGCCTGCAAGAGGCGGTGACCGCCGAGTTGCCCCCGCAGATCGGCGGCTTGAAGCTGGCAGGCTCCACGCACCGCAACCGGCTGGGCCTGGCGGTGTACTACCGCGACAACACCTTCCGCGCCCTCGAGGCGCGGTCGATGTCGCTGAAGAAGTCGCTGCACGATCGCGTGCTCAAGCCCGCAGAGGAGCGCATGCTGGGTGTGCGCCTGCGCGACATCGACAACAACCGCGAGTTCATCGTCGCGTCGTTCCACGCAGCGCCGCTGACGGCGCTGAACTCGCTGCGACGCCATCAGATCAAGGCGGCGCTGACCGAGCTGGCGAGCCTCGGCGAATCGCTGCCGACCCTCATGGTCGGCGACTACAACTACCCCGTGTTCAAAGAGAACCTGGGCCAGCGGGTGCGCGAGGCGGGCTACGAGCTGACGCTCAGCGACGTGCGCACGTACACGCGGTACAAGTTCTTCCGCGGCCACTACGACTTCGCCACGTCGGTCGGCTTCGACATCGAGCGCGTCACGACCCTGCCACAGGGGCGCAGCGACCACCTGCCGATCCTCGTGACGGCCACTCCGTCAGCGGTCATGCGCGCCAGCGAGGGCGCTGCCTGAGCGCCGACGCCGCTGTCGTGCTGGGTGTTGACGTGCGCGGCGTGGCGCCCCCCGACGCCACGCTCGCGCACGTGGATGCCGCAGCCGGCCGGATCCCCACTTTCGCGGCCGGCTGACAGCATTCCCCCTGTGGGACGATCCCCACGTCGCCACTCCGCCATTGAACCTGCCGAGGACGGAGGCTTGAGCGTCTTGCGCCAAAGTTGCGCTAGAACTGCGGCATCTTCGCCTTACCTCAACATGGCATCCTGTCCTTCGGTCGCCAGGCGCGGCGCGTCGCGCGAAATACAGCGGGCCTGGGTGCCCGGCCGGAGCGAGCGGCGGTTTGCGGCCCGGTCCACAGGGCAGAGCATTGAGCTGAGCTTGAGGTGTCGACCGGCTTTCGAGCGGCCCCGCGGGGTGTCCCGAGGCCGGTGACGCCTGCCGATCGACGCCCGACGGCGGACGGGAGGTCGCCCCCGGGGCGCTTAGACTGTGCCGGGGTCCGATGTGGACCGCGCGAGAAGGAGATCGGCATGACGCGAGCCCGTGTGCGCAAGGCGACGGCGGGCGTCGCAGCAATCGTGGCGGTGGCGGTGCTGACCGCGTGCGGTCCGGCCCCGTGGAGCGCCGAGTCCGCGGCCGAGGCCCAGCCCCACGATCTCGCGACGGCCACCGTGGCCCCGCCCGTGCCGAACGATCTGTCCAGCGGCAGCACGCAGCGCGAGCTGCAGGCCGGCGCGGTGGCGGCCACCGTCGACTACTGGTCGGATCTGTCGATGGACCGCTGGACGGCGGGTGCCGTCAAGCCGGTCAGCATATCGATGGTCACCTCCGTCACGCCCGCCGACGGGCAGAAGGTCTATCTTCAGCGCGCGTCGATGCTCGCGATTCCGGCGAACGCCACCGAGACGTTCGACGCCCTGCCGGCGCAGATCGATGCCGCCACCGTGAGCCCCGGATACCTCGTGCTCACCCCGTACAGCTACTCCCAGACCTTCAACGTCGCGGCCGTGCCGGCCGAGGCGACGTTCGTGACGCTGCAGTTCACCTTCGACTATCTGGTGCAGACGACGCCGACGTCGGCGGAGTATGCCAAGCAGACGGCGACCGATGTGCTGACCGTCGCGATCGCGGCAGCGCCCGACGCCGACTGACGTCGGCGGGATCGCTCCCACAAGAACGCCTCAAGATACGGACGAGGATTCGTCATCGGGCGGTTCCGGGCACTCGCCCGACCCTAGACTTCAGGCGCCGCCACACCCCGCGAACCCGAATTCGCACCCCCCCGGGGCGGCTTTCGCTGTGCGCCCGACGCACCCCGTTCAGAACGGTCTCGTATGGCTTCCCCCCGCTCATCCCGTCCTGCCCGCCTCCTCACCGGAGCTGCGCTGCTGCTTGCCGCAACGCTGCCCCTGGCCGGATGCTCCTCGTTGTTCGACGCTTTCAACGGCGCCCAGGCCGGCACTGTCGAGAGCGTTCCCCAGGCGCCCGTGCCGTCGGCCGCTGCCGAGGCGGAATTCGACTCGCAGTTCACCTACGACGGCTCGGTCTCCCTGACCTCCGAGGTCGCCGACGGCCTCGAGGTGCGCCTCGACGTCTGGGCGGCGGACCCCAAGCGCACGCGCGAGTGGATGCCGATGGGCGAGAAGACCTTCGGCTTCGCAGTGAACGTCTACGACCACCGGGTGGACGACAAGGCCGTCCTCACCCAGAAGCGCCGGGTGTACATCTCGCAGGTCGCGATCACGTCGCAGACCGCGCAGAGCGGCGGCCAGGTGTCGACGCCCTTCCAGTTCGCCGCCGACCCCCGCACCCTTGTGCCGACCGACACGCTGCGCTCCGACCGCGGGCTGCTGCTGAACAGCTTCCAGGGCGGGCTGCACGTGCCCGAGACGACTATCCACCAGCTGCCGCCGGACACCTTCGGGGTGACTCTGCAGTTTCAGCTGTCGATCTGGGTCGAGGGCGCGGCGAACGACGACGCGTCCTTCGCGCAGCAGACGGTGTACCACCAGCTGCCCATCGCGATCTTCCCGCAGGCCGAGACGGGCACCGGCACGGGGACCGGCACCGGCGCTCCGACCGAAGGACCCACGTCGTGACCATGGCGCACAACGGTCAGCACCTGCCGGCATCCCAGGAGCTCGAACCCGACCTGCCCGGATTCGCCGACGATTTCTCCGCGGTGCTCGAGCACACGACGGGGCATCGATCCACGATCGGCTGCGTCATTCCCGCGTACAACGAGGAGGAGTCGATCGGAGCCGTGCTGCAGTCGCTGCTCGAGCAGACACGGGTGCCGGATGTCATCCACGTGGTGGTCAACAACACCACGGATGCCACGGTCAAGATCGCCTCGGAGTTCGCCGGCCCGCACGAGATCACGACCGACCTGGGCGAGCAGTTCACCGAGGTGTTCGTGCACGACATCGGCAAGAACCCCGACAAGAAGGTCGGTGCGCTCAACTACGGCTACGCGCTCGTGGAGGGGTACGACTATCTGCTGGGGGTCGACGGTGACACCATGGCCGACTCGCGCGCGGTCGAGTACCTCGAGACCGAGGCGGTGTCGGACTCGCGCATCGGCGGCATCTCCGCGATCTACTCGATCGACGACCGGCCGCTCAAAGGCCTCGTGGCGAAGTTCCTCATCGCCGGTCAGCGCACCCAGTTCGCTGCGTTCAACCTGCAGAACCTGCTGCGCGGGCGCAACATGGCGGTGCTCGGCGGACAGTTCTCGATCTTCTCCACGACCGCACTGCGGCAGGTGATGTCGGCGAACCACCAGTCCAGTCCGTGGGTGAAGGACAGTGAGGTCGAGGACTCGCTGCTGTCGCTGCAGATCAAGAGCGCCGGCTACCTCACCAAGATCAGCCCCTACGCCCGCGCCGACGTCGGCGGCATGACCACCCTGCGCGGCTACGACGCCCAGCAGGTGAAGTGGACGTACGGGTCGATCGAGCTCATGTGGCCCGGACAGCGCGGTGACACCAAGGGGCAGCCTTTCCATCCGAACCTGCGGCTGCGCTGGTGGGAGAACCTCGGCATGCTGACGAACCTGTTCGTGCGCGTGGCGTTTCTCACCCTGCTGGCCGGCTCGCTGTCGATCGGCGCGTTCGTGTTCTCGCCGGTGTGGCTGATCCCGCCGGTGATCGCGGTGCTGCTGAACCTGCGCATCGCGTACACGATGAAGAACCGCAACGGCCGCGACATCGCGTTTGCCGGGCTGATGTTTCCGGCGGAGATCTTCATGTGGATCCGCATCAGTCACTTCCTGCGATCGTGGACGCGGTTCCTGTCGCGCAAGAAGGTCGACAACTGGGCCATGCAGGCGCGGGCTGAGCGCGGTGGCGGTTCGGCGCACTGGATGCCACTGGTGCTGCTCATCGCGGTGATCGTCGCCATGAGCGTGATCTGGTCGATGCTGGGCCCGGTGGTCCAGTCGACGATCCTGTGGGTCGGCTGGCCGGTGGTCGGGGTCGTGACGGTGCTGCAGACCCTCGGGATGGTGTTCAAGCTGCTGCGTCGCCACCAGGGCTACAAGGTCTGACCAGCGCGGGCTTGGGCGCGGGTCCGAGCCGGGACCGGCCGGGCGCTCAGGCCATCAGCTCCGAGGTCATCCGGTAGCCGACGCCGCGGACCGTCTCGATGTAGCGCGGGTTCGCGGGGTTGTCGCCGAGCTTGCGGCGCAGGTTCGTCATGTGGGCCTCGATGGCGCGCTTGTCGGCCTCGCCGACGAAGTAGCTCGTAACGTACGTCTCACCGCGCAGCACGAGGGTGAGGTCGGCCTTGCTGCGGACGCGACGCTTGGACTCCATCAGGGTCGAGAGCAGGTCGAACTCCGTGCGGGTGAGTTCCAGCTGCGCGCCGGCCGCCACCGCGATGCGGGTCGAGGGGTCGAGCTCGAGGTCCCGGTGCACCAGCGTTCCCGGACCCACCGGTCCGGGCCCCTGCATGCGGGCCAGGGCGTCGCCGGGCTGCGGCCCCGCCGAAGCCGTCACCACGACCGGGCGGGCATCCCCGGCTGAGGCTGCGGCTCCGGCAGCGGCCCGCTCCTCCCGGTGCGGGAATGCCGCAGGGTACGGCGACGCCGCAGGCGCGACCGGGCGTCCGGCTGTCGACGGCGCAGCGGCACCCGCGCGTGCAGACGGAACCGGGTGCGCGGCGTACTCGACCAGCGTCTCCGCCGGCGCGGGCCGCGTCACCGGGATCGTCGAGGTCGCGGGCCGGGCGCCGGGGAACGTGGGCCCCACTTGATCCTGGCGACGGGCGACGGGAGCGTTGCCGCCGATACGCGGTCGGCGCAGCAGCGCCTCGATGCGGGCGCGCAGCTCGCGCGGGCGGAACGGCTTGTTGACGTACTCGTCGGCGCCCGAGCCGAAGCCGAGCACGACGTCGGCCTCTTCTTCAAGCCCGGTGAGCATGATGATGTAGGTGTCGCTCTGAGCGCGGATGCGGCGGGCGGCCTCGAAGCCGTCGATGCCGGGCATGGTCACGTCGAGCGTGGTGATGAGGGGCTGATACGACAGCACCGCCCGCACCCCGTCGATACCGTTGCCCACGGAGACCGTGGAGAACCCCATGGCCTCGAGGACTTCGACGAGAAGGTGCCGGATGTCCGGATCGTCCTCGACGATCACCGCCGTCTTCTCGGGCGCTGTCAGATCACTCATGTGGAAAAACCTCAGGGGGACGGGTGTGGTGCTCATGCTACACACGCCACAACCCCCACCCGTATTCCTTGTACCGTACGTCCTCTCAGCGCGCATTCCGGGTGAGTTCCACTGCGGCATCCGCCCACCACGTTCCGGCAGCAGGGCCACCGTGGCAGGTGCCGTCACTCTCGCCCGGGGGCTTGATCCACAGATTGGTGTCGACGACGTCATCGCCGAACGTGCCGCCCGGTTCGCCGATCAGTCGGCCGGGAGCGTTGCACCAGTCGCCGTTCGTGCCGGCGCCGCTGCGCGAGGTGTCGATCACGGCGTGGCCTCCGCCGAGCGCCGCGGCGAGGGCGTGGGCGTACTCGAACTCCGCGGCGGCGGTGTTGTAGTTCGACACGTTCGTGGCGAAGCCGCGCACCCGGTCGAGCAGCCCGGTGCGGGCGATGATGTCGGCCATGACCGACGGGGAGTGCCAGTCCGCGTGTCCGGCATCGAGGTAGATCCACGTGTTGTCGCCGTGCAGGCGCTCCACCGCGCCGGTGAGCTGCCGCGTGCGCTCGTCGAGGTTGCCGCACTCGGGCGCGAGGGCCAGGCTGTCGGGCTCCAGCAGCACGATGCGCTGCAGGTCGCGTGCGTTGGCGAGCGCCTCGCCGATCTCGCCGGTCCATGTGGCGTAATCGGCCTCGTCGAGCCCGCCGGCCGAGAAGCCGTCGCAGTCCCGACCGGGCAGGCCGTACACGACGACCGCCAGGGACGCCTTCTGCTCCCTGGCCTGGGCGGCAAGGTGCGCGATGCGACCCCAGACCTCCCCGATCGGATCCCGCTCCGGGGTGAGCCAGTACGCGGTGGGCTGCGCGGCGAGGTAGGCGGCAGCCGCCCGCTCGGCGTCGGTGCCGGAGCGAGCGGCGGCGGCCTGCGCCGCGGCGGAGTCGGATGCCACGACCAGCGTCGTGCCGACAGCGGGCGGCTGGGCGCCCCACGCCTGCACCGCACGGGTGACGAGCAGCCCCACCGTGGCGAGCACGCCGAGCACGACCACGACTCCGAGGGCGACGACGGTGATCACGAGCCCGCGCGGCAGCGGGCGGCGGCGCCCCGCGCGCGGGCGGTTCGGGCGGGGCCCGAGGATCCGCCGGGACATCACCCGCGCGACGGCGGCGCGGCCGACACGCGCTCCCAGCGGTCGCCGCCGCTGCGCTGCGCCTCCGCGCCCGCCAGACGCGCCGCCGCCAGCAGGTCGTCGAGGTCATACCCGACGACGTCGACGCCGGCCCAGCCGATGGTCGCCGACACCCGCACCGCGATCGGGTGCGTCGGGTCCGGGGTGGCGACGCGGTCGAGCAGCCGCGCCAGCAGCCCACGCACCGCTCCCTCGGGGCGGGGGAGCAGAACCGTCATGTGCGTGTCATCGTGGCTCACGATATCGGCGTCGGCGGGAAGCACCGAACGCACATCCCGCGCGAACCGGTCCGCGACCCTCGCGAAGTCGGTGGCGCTGAAGGCCTCGCGCAGGTCGACCGGGTCGTCGAGGCGGATGTCCAGCAGGCACCACCACTTGTCGCCGAGCGCCTCGGCGCGGCGCAGCCGGTCTTCGGCGACCGCGCGGAAGGGAGACGGCGCCATCTTCGTGCGCAGGATCGGTGCACCGTCGCGGGTCAGCAGCAGCACCGTGATGAGCGCCGCGCCCCCGTACACGATCGACGCCATCGAGTTGAGGTTGCGCATGAGGTCGAGCCCGTCGGAGCCGGCAGCGGGCGCGCCCTGCACGAACGCATCGACGGTGCTCAGCACGCCGAACAGGATGAAACCACTGGATGCCAGAGCGAGCGGCATGATCTCGTGGCGCATGCGCGCGCCCATCTTCACCAGCTCGGCAAGGGTGAGAGCGGCGAACGCAGCCCCGACGACGAAGGCGAGCCGGAACGCGAGGCCGAAGGCGTCGCTCTCGGCGGCTAGGGGCAGGGCGATGCACAGCACGACGGTGACACCGGCGGCGATCTCGACGAAGGGGCGCTTGCCCCGCCAGGCGCGGACGCCCGCCCACACGAAGATCGTCGCCCCCAGCAGGGCCCCGGCGCAGCCGGCGCGCAGCGCCGCCGAGCCGGTGACGTCGGAGGCGATCCACCCGTAGGAGGTGACCATCGCGAGGGTGAAGGCGAAGCTCCAGATCGCGCTGGCTCGGCTGGGGTGGCGGAAGAACCCGAGACCGATCATGACGGCTGTGTTCACCGTCGACAGGGCCACGAGCACCACGCCGATCGTCGGGTCGATCACGGGGCGGTCCTTTCCTCGTCGTGGGCTGCGAGGTGCAGCACGACGGTCGTTCCGCGCCCGAGGGCGCTGGTGAGTTCGAGCCGACCGCCGTGCTGCTGCACGATGTCGCGCGCGATGACCATGCCGAGACCCGTGCCGGGCACGCCGCTGTCGCGGGCGCTCTGAGCGCGGAAGTACGGCTCGTAGATGCGATCGACGTCGGCGGCTGTCATGCCGATGCCGGAGTCCGAGATGGCGAGGCGCACCTCATCCTGCACGCGCTGTCCTTCGACGCGGATGTGTCCGCCGCGGGGTGTGTACTTCACGGCGTTGCCGATGAGGTTGTCCAGCACCTGGCGCAGCCGGAAGGCGTCGCCGTTGACGAAGAGATCCGGGTCGAGCGCGGCGTCGACCGTGAGCTGGGCATTCCGCGCAGCGGGGCGGAAGGCGTCGACGGATGCCGCGGCGACGCGCTGCAGGTCGACCGTCTCGGCGGCCGGGGCGGTCGGCTTGTGCTTCTCGAGCACCGAGGCGATCAGCCGCTCCATCCGCTGACCGGCGTTCTCGACCACGGTGAGCTTCGCCAAGACGTCCGGCGGCAGTCCGTCGTGGTCGAGAAGCAGGTCGACGTGGCCGATGATGGCGGTGAGCGGGTTGCGCAGCTCGTGGGAGACGATGCTGGTCATCGTCCTCTTCTCCTCTTCGGCGGTGACGGCGGCCGTCACATCGCGGACGGACAGCAGTGTCGTCTCGCGTTCGTCGGCGGTCGACACGACGGCGCTCGTCGAGACATCGAGGGCATGCCATCGACCCTCGGCGTCGAACAGCCAGATGCGCCGGTCGTCGATCAGCTCGCCGCGCGCGGCGCGCGAGACCATCGTGTCGTGCGGGGGCAGGGGACTGCCCCGGTAGCCGTCGTACTCCACAGCGGTCGTGGGGTGCGGGTGCGAGCCGTCGTTCACCGAGTACAGGCGCTGGTAGGCGTGGTTGGAGCTGCGGATGACCCCGCGGCGGTCGACATGGGCGAGCGCCGTGTCGACCGAGTTGAACAGGGCCAGCGCGCGCTTCTCCTGTGCCTCGACGCGGCGCAGGGTGCGCTCGAGCTGGGTGAACTGGCGCGAGAGCAGTCGGCTGAACGCGCGGGTGCGGCGGGAGCCGGTGGTGATGGTGATGGCGATGAAGACGAGGGACAGCAGCACGACGGTCACCTGCAGCGTGTGCGCGGGCGTCAACTCCGTGGTCAACGTGTCGATGGTGAGGATGGCGGCGACGGCCGCCAGTGCGGACACGAGCCACGGGAGGGTGTAGTACGTGGCGAACCAGGCGATGGGGAAGACCCAGAGGATGGCCAGCATCATCCCGTCAGTGCCTGCGGCCATGAGTCCGATCGCGACGATGTCGAGGCCGGGCACCAGGGCGACGGCGGCGCGCCCGACCCGATGCCACGGGATGGCGAGCGTCGCAGCGCTCACGAGAATGAGCAGCACCACGCCGATGTCGAAGAAGATGAACGTGAACGTGGTCGGTGTCAGCAGCGCGACCATGACGGCGATCGCCGCGACGGCGACGGCGAGCACCAGTTGCCACTGCCAGATGGAGCGCGTTCGGGTGTCGCTGCGTCTGCCGGGTGCGCTGTCGTAGCGCGGCGGCGTCTGGGGTGGGGGAACGGCCGCCATCTGGTCAGTGTATCGACGCCGTGCGGCCTACTCGTCGCCGTCCTCGCCCGCGTCGCCGGCGATCGCGCGGTAGCCCGCACCACGCACCGTTTCGATGAAGCGGGGCTGATGCACGCTGTCTCCGAGCTTGCGGCGCAGGTTGGTCATGTGCGCTTCGATGGCGCGCACATCCGCGTCGCTGACGCGCGCGGGATCGAGGTACGTCTCGTCGTGCAGGGTGAGCACCAGGTCCGCCTTGCTGCGCACCCGTCGCCCCGATTCGAGGATCGTCGCCAGCAGGTCGAACTCGGTGCGGGTCAGCGGCACGTCGACGTCGTCGACGCTGACTGTGCGGGTGTCGCGCTCGAGGACGAGCCCGTCGAGACGCACGATGTCGGTCGGCGTGAAGCCCCCCGGCGTGGGGCGCTCGCCGCCGTTCGATGACGCCGACACCGTCTCGGCGGTGCGGGGGCGCCGCAGCATCGCCAGCAGTCGCGCACGCAATTCACGGGCCCGAAACGGCTTGACGACCACGTCATCGGCCCCGACGCCGAAACCGAGCACGATGTCGGCCTCATCGGTGAGGCCGGTGATGAGCACGATGTACGTGTCGTTGCCGTTGGCACGGATGCGTCGCGTGGCCTCGAAGCCGTCGATGCCGGGCATGTCCACATCGACGGTCGTGATCACCGGATCGTGCGCGAGGACGGCGGCCACTCCGTCGGCACCGTTCTCTGCAGCGGTGACGGCGAAGCCCGCACTGGTCAGAATCTCGACAAGCAGATGCCGGACATCGGCGTCGTCGTCGATGACGACCGCCCTCGGCGAAGCGGTGTGCGCCATGTGTCCCCCTCACTGGCGGAACGGACCCCACAGCATCCGTTCAGTGTTCGTCCGATTGTGTCAGATACGGCGGACACTACTCCTCTCCGGGCCCGGTATTCGCCAGAACCGGCCCGCTCGACTCATCGACGGTTGCACGTCCCTGCTCGGGGCGCAGGCCCGGGGATGGCCGCAGCCACGGGAAGGATGAGAACGATCTCATGGCGGTCCGGGGTTCGTGGCGGCGTGTCAGTATAGGGCTTCTGGGGGAGGCTCGTGCCTCCTATGGATGCGCGGGATCACCATGTCAACCGAACAAGGAAAACATGTATCCAGCCGTCTCGTCCGCTCGTCAACTCCCATCGGGCTCTGAAAGAAGCCCTGTTCGTCTCGCTCTGGCGGCTGCTGTCGCCGCGCTGCTGATGGCCTCGGCGGTTGCCGCGCCGACCGCTGCTGCGCGCGCAGCTTCGGATCCACCGGAGCCCGCCGTGAGTGTCACCCTCGAGCCCGTCGATACGGCGACGGTGTCTTTGCGCGCGCCCGATACGGTGGCGACCGGGCCGCTCAGCGCCACCGCGCGCCAGGACCGCGCATACCTGCGCTTCGAGCTGCCCGACGACTATGACCCCACTGTTCCCGCGTCCGCTCAGCTCGAGTTGACCGTGCAGTACTCGACGGCGACAGAAGAGGGCGTGGCGGTCTTCCCGGAGACGAACGAGTGGGACGCCTCATCGCTCACCTACGAGAACCGTCCCCTGGAGGACGGGCTGCGCATGAACCAGACGGCTCCGATCGCCGTCAGCGGAACGCGCCTGACGATCGACCTCCCCGACGTCGCCCCCGCTGTCGTCGGCGACTCGCTCTCCCTCCGCATGGAGTACCTGGAGAGTTTCATCTCCTCGACCTACGTGCGTGAGGGGGACGGTGCCCCGTCGCTGACGATGACGTACACCCCTGCGGACACAGTGCGTGCAGAGCCGGGCGACGCGGCGGTCGCGGGTGCTCCGGATCAGTCGGCATCCGCGGTACGCGCCGCTCCCTCTGAGCGGAAGGTATTCGCACACTATTTCCCTCCCTATCCGGTCTCTATCGACAACAAGCCCGCGGCGTCGGATTACTACACGCGCAACTACCTCGCCGTCGGCGGAGAGAACGGCAAGCACGCGGCGTACGGTGGGTTGCTGCGCGATCGCCCCGTAGCCGTCACTCCGTCGACGTCGTCGGGTTGGAAGGTGGAGAACCTCCAGAGGGAGGTCCGACAGGCCAAAGCGGCAGGCATCGACGGTTTCACCGTGAACATCATGAGCCTGAGCGGAAGCAACTGGGACGCGACGGTCAATCTGATGACCGCTGCTCAGCGCGAGGGTGGGTTCTCGATCGTGCCCATGATCGATGTGAAGGCTTCCGCAGGAAGATCCGCGGCTGCGGCGGTCGCCGACAAGCTGGCCACGCTGTACAAATCGCCGAGCGCATTCCGCGTCGGCAACGACTACCTGCTGTCATCCTTCGCGGCAGAGTCGCAGAGCGTCAGTTGGTGGCGGGCGATCATCGATCGGCTCGAGAAGACGCACGGCGTTCCGATCACGTTCCAGGCGGTGTTCCTCTCCGCCAGCGACGCGAACATGAAGGCGTTTGCTCCGATTGCAGACGGTTTCGGCAACTGGGGCGTTCGGACGCAGTGGCACACGGCCAATGGTCCCGATTACGCCGCCAGAGCTGCCGCATTGGGCAAGACCTGGATGGCGCCGGTGTCGGTGCAGGATTATCGGCCGCGGGCGGGCGTCTATGCGGAGTCGAGCAACACGGCGAACCTCCGGGCTTCGTGGGAGAGCGCGATCTCCAAGAACGCGGTGTACGTCCAGCTCGTCACCTGGAACGACTACAGCGAGAACACGCATTTCGCCCCGTCCGTCGACCACGGCGACACCTTCCTCGACATCAGCCGCTATTACGCTGATTGGTTCCACACCCGCGCCAGACCCGCCGTCACGGCGGACGAGGCGTTCCTCACGCACCGCACGCAGTTCGTCGGCGCCAAGCCGACGATTCTGCACAAGCTGGCACTGCCGACGCTCGGCGGAACGTCGTCGGTCAAACCCACCGACAACGTCGAGGCGCTGGTGTTCCTCAAGACGCCGGCCACCGTGACGATCACAGTCGGGGGCGTGGCGCGCTCCTTCTCGGCGCCCGCAGGTGTGTCGGCGTTCACCGTGCCGCTGAAGGTCGGCTCCGCCTCAGTGAAGATCACACGCGGAACGACCACGGTGCTGCAGCTGACGTCACCTCACGCGATCGTGAGTTCGCCGAAGGTGCAGGACCTCGGCTATCACGGGGCGACGAGCGTGAAGTAGTCGGCGAGTGTCACCGACGTGAGGCTGTGGCCTCCTCTGCCGGCGGGCGCCGTGACGCCCTCGACTCCCGCGGCGTGGGCGTCGACGTTGCCTCGAGGTCGATGTCGACGTCATCGATGGCGGCGGCGCTCGTGGATCCCCGGCTCGGCGCCCGTTCACCATGGACGGGTGCCGGGCCGCCGGTGGTGTAGGCGCTGTAGCCGCGGCGGTCGGCGTGCGAGGCCGTCGTCATGTTGAGCACCACGCCGTCGACGTCTGCGCCGACCGCGTGGAGCCGGCTCACGGCGCGGCGCACCTCCCGCGCGCGCACACGGCGTGCCCCGACGACGAACACGACCCCACCGCACAGTCGGGCAAGCACGGCGGCGTCGGCCACCGCGTTCAGGGGCGGGGAGTCGATGATGATCACGTCATGCGCGGCGCGCAGACGCTCCAGGATCTCGACCGCAGCCGCGGACTCCAGCAGCTCGGCCGGATTGGGAGGCACGTCGCCGGCCAGCAAGACGTGCACCCCGTCCGGGCCATAGCTCTGCAGTGCGTCGTCGAGGTCCACCTCGCCGGTGATGACATCCGTGAAGCCGACGTCGGGAGGAAGGTCGAGCACCCGCCCCAACGACGGACGGCGGAGGTCCCCTTCGACCAGACACACGGAGAGCTTCGCCGCACCGAGTGCGACGGCGACATTCGCGGCGGTCGAGCTCTTCCCTTCACCCGGCTGCGAGGAGGTGAACACGAACGCGCGGTGCGGCTCGGCCGCCTGCAGAAACCGCAGGTTCGCCCGCAGTCGGCGATAGTCCTCCGCGCGCAGGGACTGGGGGTCGTTCAGGATGGCCAGGGGCCGACGCGCAGCAGCTCGGTCGTAAACGATGGAGCCGATGACTTCGGCTCCGACGGCCTCGCGAGCCTGCTCAGCCGTACGCACGCGCGTCCCGACGAGCACGCGCAGGGTGATCACCAGCGCGGCCAGCACGACACCGGCCAGCGCGCCCATGATCACCAGCATCGCGGTGTTGGGTGCGGAGGGCGTCGACGGCGGGGTCGCGGTTTCGATCACGCGCAGGCGAACCGGCGAAGCACCGTCGACCTGTGGCGACAACGTCGGTACAACGCTCGCCAGGTTCTGTGCGACAAGGTTGGCCACCCGCGCGGCCTGCCGCGGAGCCGGGTCGGTGACCTGGATGGAGATCATCGACGTGTTCAACGCGACGGACGTGGATACCTGGGAGCGCAGCTCGGCGGTCGTCATGTCCAGTCCGAGCTGTTCGATCACCGGCGCGAGCACGACTTCGCGCGTGGCGACAGCGCTGAAGTTCCGGGCTTGCTGCTGGGAGAAGTTGCTCCCTTGCGCGAGGTCACCCGTGGTCGAGCTGCCCGTGACGGCTACGAAGACATCAGCGCGAGCGGTGTATTCGGGCGGAGTCGCCCAAGCAACCGCGGCACCGCCCGCGGCCCCCAGCATGATGCACAGGATGATGTTCATCCAGTTGAAGCGGATGATCCGCAGAATACGACTCGACTCCATGCGCGCGTCCTTTCGCAGCCCGATCGAGATCGAGCTGTCCCCCCCAGTCGCGCAGAGTCCTTCACGCGAGCCCCGTCTGTCATGATAGGCGAAGGGGGCGGGTGCGTGGGGATGAATCTGAACGGCGGTGGGCCGTCGTATGCGCGGTTCGGCGTTCGCGCCGACAAGGGTGAATCCGCGGACCTGCGCCGCAGCGTCAGGCTGACGCTCACCGCCGCGTCGATCGCTGTGCTGTCGGTCGGGGTGCCCGCGTACCTGCTGACGGAGATCCCCGATCAGGGGCGCAGCGACGCCTGGATCATCACGCTGCTGGTGATGGTGTGGGGCGGCATCCGGCTCTCATTCACCTGGGTCTCGGGGCGACCGCAGCTGTTCGACTTCTTCTTCTGGATCTTCACGTACATCTTCATGGGCCTGGCGCCGACGGCGCAGATCCGCGCCGACGCGGTGTCGACCACGACACCGGGGATCGACTCGGCCTTCGACGTGCCCACCGCGGGCATCGTCGCGCTCGGCGTCGGATGCTACGAGCTGGCCCGCCTGGGTGCCGTCGCGTGGCAGCAGCACGAGCGTCCTCGCGCGACCGTGGCCGTTGCGCCGCGCGGGGTGGACCCGGTTCGCACCGCCGTGCTCGCGGTGGTGGGGCTGGCCGTCAGCGCGTACTTCGTCAGCCGGATAGGGACGGCGGCGGCGCTGGGGAGCCGCGAAGCCGCGTTCGCGGCGCGCAACGCGCAGTGGCCGGATCCGGCCATCCGCGCGGTCATGTATGCGGCATCCATCTACCCGCTGCTCATTGCCACCGGCGCGTTGGCGCAGCTGCGACGCACGGCAGTGTGGCCCACGGTGCGTCGGGTGTCCGGGCTCGCGGCGCTGACCGCAGCGGTCGTCCTGCTCCTGATCGTCAACCCCATCGCGAGCGCGCGCTACACCTTCGGCACGGTCGCGTTCGCGCTCGTGGTGTTCGCCGGCGCGATGGCGACCCGGCTGCGTGCTCGCCTGACCATGCTCGTGGCGATCGTCGGGTTCCTGTTCCTGTTCCCCATCGCCGACGCCTTCCGTTCCGATGAGGTGCGGGTGAACCGCACGAGCTTCTTCGGCGAGTACCTTGCGAACCCCGACTACGACGCGTTCTGGCAGATAGCCAACGCACTGTCGTACTGGATCGACGGGTTGGTCGAGCCGGGCAGGCAGCTGCTGGGCAACCTGCTGTTCTGGGTGCCGCGCGCGATCTGGCCGGACAAACCCACCGACTCGGGAATCGTTCTGGCGGAGTACCGCGGCTACAGCTTCGACAACCTCTCCGCGCCGATGTGGGCCGAGGCGCTGGTCAACGGAGGTGTGGCTGCGGTGGTCGTGGTGTTCCTGGCCCTCGGCTTCGCGCTGCGGGTCATGGACGTGCGTATCGTCGCGGCCTTCGCCTCCGGCGGAGTGTGGGCGATCGTGGGTGCGGTCTTCCCGGTGTTCATGACGATCCTCATGCGCGGATCGCTGTTGCAGGCTACGGGCGCGACCGTGGTCATGATCGCGTGCCTGCTATTCGTGGCCGGCGGGCGGGAAGGCCCGCCGGCCACGAAGCCGTCGGCTCAGGCGACCCGGAGCACGTCCGGGCTGGCACGGTACCAGTCCACGGTGCGACGCAGTCCTTCGGCCAGGTCGACCGACGGCGACCATCCTGTGGAACGCAGCAGCCCCACGTCCAGCAGCTTCTGAGGCGTGCCGTCAGGCTTGGAGTCATCCCACCGGGTCGTGCCCTCGAACCCGACGACCTCGGCGATCTGCTGCGCGACCTCCGCGATCGTCGCGTCGACTCCGGTGCCGACGTTCACATGGGAGTCGCCGTCGTAGCTCTCCATCAAGTGCAGAACGGCGTCGGCGAGGTCGTCGGAGTGCATGAACTCCCGTCGCGGCGTTCCGGTACCCCAGTTCGTGACAGCGGGCGCGCCCTGCCGGACGGCTTCGTCGTATCGGCGGATCAGAGCGGGCAGTACATGGGAGCCGAGCGGCGAGAAGTTATCGTTCGGGCCGTAGAGGTTCGTCGGCATCGCCGAAATCCACGGCAGCCCGTACTGACGCCGCACCGCCTGGACATGCAGGATGCCGGCGATCTTCGCGATCGCGTACGCGTCGTTCGTCGGCTCCAGATGCCCGGTGAGAAGGGCGTCCTCACGTATCGGCTGGGCTGCGAACTTCGGGTAGATGCACGAGGAGCCGAGAAAGACCAGCCGCTCCACCCCGGAGTCCGCCGCGGCATCCATCACGTTGGTCTGGATGCGGATGTTCTCGCTGAGGAAGTCCACCGGGTAGGTGCTGTTGGCGAGGATTCCACCGACCTTCGCGGCCGCCAGAACCACGTAGCGTGGCCGCGTCTCGCGGAAGAACGCGAACACGGGCTCCCGCTCGCGCAGGTCCAGCTGAGCCGACGTGCGCGTGACGATGCGGGTGAAACCCTCCTGCTGCAGCCTCCGCGTGACGGCGCTGCCGGCCAGCCCGCGATGTCCGGCGACGTAGAACGACCCGTCGCGGTCCAGCCCTCCGGTCGCGGGACCCGTCATGCCGCCCACCCGCTGAGTGACACCGCGTCGATCCACGGCGTGCCGGCGTGTTCCAGAGCGCGGATGTCGGCGTCGACCATGATGCGGGCCAGCTCCAGCGGGCCCACCGTAGCTCGCCATCCCAGCTGCTCCTCAGCCTTGGAGGCGTCGCCGATGAGCGCGTCGACCTCGGTGGGGCGCAGGTAGCGCTCGTCGAAGCGCACATGGCGCTGCCACTCCAAGCCCGCGTGCTCGAACGCAGCCTGCAGGAAGTCGCGGACCGTGATGCCGATGCCGGTGGCCAGCACGTAGTCGTCGGGCTCATCGACCTGCAGCATCCGCCACATGCCTTCGACGTACTCCGCGGCGTAGCCCCAGTCACGCACCGAATCGATGTTGCCCAGGTAAAGGTGCTCCTGTGTGCCCATCTTGATCGCAGCCACGGCCCGTGTGATCTTGCGCGTGACGAAGGTCTCACCGCGCCGGGGTGATTCGTGGTTGAAGAGGATGCCGTTGACGGCGAACATGTCGTACGCCTCGCGGTAGTTCTTCGTGATCCAGTAGCTGTAGAGCTTCGCGGCGGCGTAGGGCGAGCGCGGGTAGAACGGTGTTGTCTCGCTCTGCGGCGGCGGCGTCGCCCCGTACAGTTCAGACGACGACGCCTGGTAGAACCGCGTCTGGATGCCGGTCATGCGCACCGCTTCGAGCAGGCGAACCGACCCGCTGCCCGTGGTGTCGGCGGTGTGCTCGGGCTCGTCGAATGACACACGGACGTGTGATTGTGCCGCCAGGTTGTAGACCTCGTCCGGCTGGATGGTCGCCAGCAGAGTCGTCAGCCGGGCGCCGTCGCTGAGATCGCCGTAGTGCAGGAACAGCTGGGCGCCCGGCTGGTGCGGATCGACGTAAAGGTGGTCGATCCGCGATGTGTTGAAGGTCGAGGCGCGACGGATGAGACCGTGCACCTCATACCCCTTGGCCAGCAGCAACTCGGCCAGATAAGAGCCGTCCTGCCCCGTGATACCCGTAATGAATGCGCGCTTCATGAGCGTCTTCCCCCAAGTGCATGGCGCTGCCGCACCGCCGCGCGATGTCGAGATGAGTCCCCCTGAGCCATCTCACGCGTGCCGTCCCCAGTCGGCGGTGGTGTGAGTCTAGGGAGTCGAGGGGCGGCCAAGCAAGCGCGCTATCCCGCGTAGTGCTGCTCCAGGCGCGCGGCGATCGCGTCCATCGTGAACTCCTCGCGCATGAGCGACCGCCCGCGCAGGCCGGCGGTGCGGGCCGCCTGCGGGTCCTGAAGGAGACCGCGCATCGCGTCGGTGAGCGAATCCAGACGGTCATCGATCACGGCGCCGGCGTCTGCTTTCGCCACGACGGGGGCGAGCCCGCACGTGTCGGTGACGACGACCGGAAGCCCTGCGGCCATGGCCTCCAGCACCGACATCGGATACGGCTCGTCGACAGACGGGAGCACATACCCGGTGGCCTCACGCATGCGCGCCGCGGTCCTCTCGGGGGCGAGGGGTCCTTCCCAGCGGATGCGGTCGGCGAACCCGGAGCGGGCGATCGCCTCGCGCACGGCGTCGCCCTCGCCCTCGTCGGGGCCCACCAGTGCGAAGGTGGCGTCGGGGAACTCGGGTGCGAGTCGGGTGGCCGCCTCGACGAAGAGCGCGGGCCGCTTGCGGGGAGCGAGCCGGGCGAGGTAGAGCAGATGCCCACCGGTGGTGCGGGGGTTCGCCTGCTCGGCCGGCGGCACCCCGTTGGGCAGGTCGACGAGGCGCGCCCGGTTACGACCGACACCGACGAGGGAACGACGCTCGCGTTCGGTCAGGTGTGTCACCGCGGTCGCAGCCTTCAACGCGGGGCGGGTGAGCATCGCGTCCAGTGGTGCGGCCAGCGGGTGCGACGATTCGTCGATCATGCCGTGGGTCTGCAAAAGCGTGCGTACACCCTGGCGCTGGGCAATGCGCGCGGCTGGAAGGGTCACCAAGTCGCGGGCGGCGTGGATGTGCACCACGTCGAAGTCGCGCGCGTTCTTCCGAACGGCGCGCCAGAGCGCAGGCGAGGCCAGACCGGCGAACCCCGTACCCGGCAGCAGGTTGCGCGCCGGGTACAGTCGCGCCGGGACCCCGTCGATCTGGTCCGGCACCACGTCGAATCCGCGTGCCGCCGCGCACAGCAGCACCTCGTGTCCCCGCGCGGCGAGCGCCTGCAGCTGATTGACGGCGACCCGCAACGGGCCACCGTACTCGCCGTGCGGGCTCACCAGGGTGACGACCGCCAGCACCCTCACCGCAGGTCCGCCGTCGTGGCGACGGGAGCGAGGACGGTCCGGTCGGCCGGCACGTCCTTCGTGACCAGCGCGGTCGCGCCGACGACGGCATCCTTGCCGACGTCCACTCCCCGCAGCACCGTCGCGCGGGCGGCGATCCAGGCGCCGTCGCCAATCGTGATCGGTGCGTTGTCGAACTCGAAGGTGGGGGATCGACGGTCGTGGCTGCCGGTGCACAGCAGCACCCCCTGGGAGATGCATACGTCGCTGCCGATGCGCACCGGCTCGAGATTCAGGATCCACACCCGCTCGCCGATCCAGGAGTGATCGCCGACGTCCAGCTTCCACGGCCAGTGGATGCGCACCCCCGAGCGGAGGTTGACCCCCATGCCGATGCGCGCACCGAACGCACGGAGCACCGTGACTCGTAGGCGAACGGGCACGAACCACGGCATGACGAGCATCGCGGATGCCACCTGCCACGCCACCTGCCAGGCGATACCCCGCCCCTTGTCGTATCCCGCGCCGGTGAATCCTGCCAGATGTCGCCTTGCCCCCATGGCGGTCATTGTACGCAGCCGCTGTCGACGACAGCGCGACGACCATGCGCTACGGTAGGCCCGAACGACGGCTGTCAGCTGGGGGATGCTGCGCCGGGACACGGGGGTGGGGGATGTCCGCTGTGCTGCGCGGAATGCGGAGAGTCGCGGGGGGAATGGGGCGGGTCTCCGGATTCGCGTCGTCGATCGTGCTGTTGGCGGCCGCTTCGCTGGCCGTCATACCGGCGATGATCCGCGCCGACGGCGAGGCGGCATGGGGGGCGATCGCCCTCGGCCAGTCGGTGGGCGCGATCGCGGCGGCGGCCATCGGCTACGGATGGGGCGTTTCCGGCCCGGCCCGCATCGCGGTGGCCGATGCGCCCGAGCGCCGCACCGAGTACATCGAGTCCGTTCGCGCCCGTCTGCTGCTGGTCGTGCCGGCTACGGCGCTCGCCGGAGGCGCTGCCGCACTGGTAGCCCCGGCCGCCCCGGGCCTCGCCGTTCTCGGCGCGATCACGGCTGCGTCAGTGGGTGTCTCGGCCAACTGGTACTTCGTGGGCGTGCGCCGGCCCTTCGCCATGCTCGCGCTCGAAACGGTGCCGCGCGTGCTGGGCACAGTCGTCGGCATCGTGCTGATGACCGCAGGAGCGGGCGCCGGCGTGGGGCTGTGCGCGATGCTCGGGGGAATGCTGATGGCCTTCGTGTGCTCGGGCGTCTGGGTCCTGGCCACGACCTGGTCTTCTCGCGCGGCATCGCCGCCTGCTGCGACGGTGTTCACCGTCCTGGCGCGGCAGCGCCATGGGCTCGCCACCGCGCTCGGGTCCGCCGTGTACATCGCGGCTCCACTGGTGATCGTCTCGCTCGTTGCTCCGTTCGCCCAGCCCGTGTTCGCCCTGGTGGACAAGCTCCAGCGGCAGGTCAGCGTGGCGCTGGTGCCGCTCGTGACGGTCGTGCAGGGATGGGTGCCGCAACGGCAGAGCAGCGACGGGGCGCAGCGAGCGCGGCAGGCGCTCACCGTGGGCGGTGTCGCCGCGGTGGTGCTCGGGGCAGGCGTCGTGGTGCTGGGGCCTTTCGTCCTGCAGTGGCTGGGGCAGGGGCGCATCGTGGTGGGCGCGGCGGTGGTGGCGCTCATGGGCGTGTACGTCGCCGTCAATTTCTTCGAGTCCCTCGTGGCCAAGGCGGTGCTGGCATCGCTCGGCCGCGTGCGCGTTGCCGGGCAGGCGACCATGATCAGCGCGGCGATCGGGCTGCCCCTGGTCGCGGTGGGAGCGATGGTCTGGGGGACGATTGGGGCGCTCATCGCCGTCGTTCTCGGGCTGGTGGCGCGCACCGCCGTCGAGGTCGTGGCGGCGGGGCGCGTCATCCGCGAGAACAGGGTCCCGGCCGTGACCGGGATCCAGGAGGAGATCGATGCGTGATCGAGTGCGAAGCGTGGCGCTTCTGATCATCTGGGTACTTCCCGCCTCCGGGGCCAAGAATGCGTTGCTGCGCGCCCTGGGTCATGCTGTCGACGCGCGGGCGACCGCGAGGTCGAACCTGGTGTGGCGTGTGGGCCGGTTCACCGTGGCGCCCGACGCGCGCGTCGGACGCTGGAATGTGTTCAAGAATCTCCGCGAGGTGCGTCTCGGTGAATCCGCGGCGATCGGACGGTGGAACCTCTTCTCCGCGCACCCGGTGTTCGTGCGGCTGCTGCCGGACGGGGCGTCGCTGCGTCTGGATTCGCACGCGAAGATCACCAGCCGACACCAGCTGGATTGCTCGGGGTCGGTGACGCTCGGCGCCTTCGCATCCCTTGCAGGGCATCAGAGCAGGGTGATGAGCCACAGTGTCGATCTGGCCCACGACGCGCAGGCGGCGTTTCCGGTCCGTATCGGGGAACGCTCGTTCGTCGGAACCCGCGTGCTGATCCTCGGCGGAGCTGTTCTCCCGGCGCGGTCGGTACTGGGCGCGGGCTCGGTTCTCGTGCGTTCGCGGGCCGCAGATCCGGAGCCCGGGCTGTGGGCTGGGGTCCCGGCGCGACACCGCGGTCCCGTCTCGGGAGCCTGGTTCGACCGCGAGCGGACATCCACGGGTGATGTCTGGCTCGCCGACACCGACACGATCGTTAAGGGCGTGGTGTGACGCGCCGCCGAGTCCCCCCGCGCACGGCGTCCCGGTGGTGGCAGCAGGAGTGGGGCGGTGCCCCCGTGTGGGCTGTCGCCGTGGCGGGACTCGCGGTCGCCGGACTGCTGATCGGGGCATACACCGCCCGCCCGGCAGTCGGTGCGGCAGCGCCGCAGAGCGCTCCTGTCGCACTGTTCCTGGGGGACTCCTACACAGCGGGTGCCGGCGCTTCTGATGACACGAAGGCCTGGGCGGCGGTGGTCGCTTCCGAGCGCGGATGGGTGGCGGAGAACCTGGCCCGGGGCGGAACCGGGTTCACCGGGTCCGTCGCGGGCGCGGCGGCACGGGCAGCGTGCGGACGCGAGGAATGTCCGTCGTTCGTACGGATGGCTGTTCAGGGTGCCGCGGTCGTGCCGGACATCGTCATCATCTCCGGTGGCCGCAATGACGCCGCGCTGAGCGACGCGGCCACCGAGCAGGGCATCCTTCAGCTGTTCGACGCCGTCGCCGGGACATATCCGGACAGCATGGTCTTCGTCACGAACGTGCTGTGGGACGACGAGGACCCGCCCGCTTCCGTTGCGGTGATGTCCACCCAGATCCAGCAGCATGCCGAGCGCGTCGGCGCCGTCTTCTTGGACCTCGGGCAGCCACTCGCCGGCGACGAGGCGTCGCTCGCGGCGGACGGCGTGCATCCGAACGATCTCGGCCACGCCAAAATCGCCGAGGCGCTCCTCGCGGCGCTTCCGTAGCCGTCAGCGCGCCGCCGGCGCGGCCGACAGGGACCTGAACCACTTCACCAGCAGGCCGGCGGTGATGGCGGTCGTCGCCGCGAGCAGCAACGTGTACGCGCCGAGGAACGTCATGGGTGCGCCCCACAGCGCGAAGCTCAGCGCCAGAATGCCGTAGTCCGCCGGCAGTAGCGCGACCGAGCGCAGCGTGGAGGGCGCGGCGGCCGATCCCGCCGCGGGCGGAGCCAACAACGAGTACAGCGTCAGCCCCGCGAACAGCACCACCGCCACGAACGCGTACGCCAGCGGGACCAGCAGCCACGCGGTCGGCACGCTGTCAGCGCGCCACAGGCCGATGAGCACAGCGGCGTGGACAGCGACCATCTTCCCCGCGTCCACCACGTGGTCGAGCCATTCGCCCGCGGGCGAGCTGCGCCCCGTGAGCCGCGCCACCTGGCCGTCGGCGGAATCCAGGGCGAAGCCCAACACGAGCAGCGCGGCAGCGATCAGTCCTGTTGCCGCCGAGGGTGCGGGGACCGCGAGAACGATCAGACCCACCCCGGTCACGAGTGCAGACAGCGCCGTCACGGCGTTCGGTCCCATCCCCGCCGCCGCCGATGCGGCGGCCAGCAGCCGCCCCAGCGGCCGATTCACCCATCGGGAGTAAAGCGAGACGCCTCGCTTGCCCTTCTGCGCACTCTGCAATGTGCGCAATGCATACGCGAATTCCATTGATGTCCCCTCCCCAGGCGACCTTGAGGTCGTAAGTCACTCTTTCAGATTCAGCCGCCGGCATGTACGCTCCGAAATAAGTTCAGTGCATTGCGCCTTGCCGCAAACGCTGGGCGCTGGGGAAAAGCGACGGGGGTCGCGATTCTGGGGGAGCACCCGCGAGGGTGCGCAACGTTCTGGGGACATCTTCGTGCGCACACGAATCACGGCGGCCTGCGCTGCCATCTTGGCCATGGTCATCGGCATGGGGGCGGCGCAGGTGCTGACACCGGCCAGCGCGCTGTCTCCGGGGGTGTCGTTCTCTGCCGAGAATCAGTCGACGTGGCAGACCAACGGGACGGTGTACGCACTCGGGGCGGCCAGCGGCAAGGTGATCGCCGGCGGCACCTTCTCGCAGATCCGGCCACCCGAGGGTCGCGCCGATGCCGTTCGCAGTCGCAACGCGTTGGCGATCTTCAACGCGGAGACGGGCGAGCCGGACAGCTGCCAGTTCGCGGTCTCGCTGTCCGGGGGAACCCCGACCGTGCGGGCGATCACGGCGAGCCCGGATGGCTCGACCGTCTACATCGGCGGAAACTTCTCCAACGTCGGCGGAGTCACGGTGTCGCGGGTGGCGGCGCTGAACGTGCAGACGTGCACCGTGCTGCCCTTCCGGGCGCCCAGCCCGTCGTCGACGGTCAGCGCGCTCACGCTCAAGGACTCCGTGCTGTACGTGGGCGGCCTGTTCAATTCCGTCGGCACCCAGGTCCGACGTTCCTACGCGGCCTTCGACGCGACCACGGGTGCGCTGCTCGACTGGGTCGCAGATGCGGTGCGCACCCGCACCGACCTGCCCCCGGAGGTGGGCCAGGGGCGGGCGATCGCGGTGTCGCCGGACGGTGCCAAGGTCGCCATCGGCGGCGACATGTTCGAGATCAACGGGCAGTACTCGCATTCCATCGCCCTCGTCAGCGGAGCCTCCGGCCCGACGGGTGCGGGCGGGACGGTGCTGCGCACCTACCCGCGGGGGTTCATCCCCGACACGTCGATCACCAAGGCGATCATCGACGGCGGCGACGGCAAGTTCTACATCGGCAATGAAGGCACGGGCTCCGGCGTCTTCGACGGCAAGGCGGCGTTCTCCTGGGAGACCGGCGACCAGGTCTGGCGCGACACCTGCCTGGGGGCGACCCAGGCACTCGTGATGTACGGCGGCACGCTGTACTCCGCCAGCCATGCGCACGACTGCAGCGGCATCAACGCGTTCAACGACGGCATCCGCCGCTACTTCATGGCGCAGAACCCCGACAGCATGGAGATCCTCGGCTGGCTGCCGCTCGGCAACGACGGCATCGGGGAGGGCATCGGCCCCCGCGCTCTGGTCGTGGCCACGGGCGCAACCACGGGGCAGCAGTTCCTCTGGTCCGGCGGCGACTTCACCCGTATCAACGGCGGCGGACAGCAGGGATTGACGCGCTTCGGACCGCAGGACACCGGCAACCCGCCCACGCCTTCCGCCAGCGCCCAGGCGATCAGCGACGGCGGCATTCAGGTGCGCTTCCGCAGCGTGGTGGATGCCGACGACAGCCACCTCACCTACCGCATCTACCGCAACAACTCCACGACCCCGATCTGGTCGGGTGTCTCACGCTCGCTGTGGTGGGAGCGGCCGCAGGTGACCTTCGTCGACCGTGACGTCAGGCCCGGGACGACCTACACGTACCGCGTCGAGGCGACCGACGGCACGAACACCTCGCCGAGGTCGTCGGCCGTGTCGGCGACCGCCCGCGGCGAGGCGACCGACTACGCGTCGCAGATCCGCGCGGGCGGGGCCTCCACCTACTGGGACGGCACCGTCCAAGGCAGCTGGGTGCAAGACGTCGCCGGGACCGAGACACGGGTGGATGCCACGCCGGCGATGCTCTTCGAGGGCGGCGCGGGCACCGGGGCCAGCGCGATCCCCGCCACCACCGGCTCTCTCAGCTTCGACGGCGTCGACGACTACGCCGTGACCGACCAGCTGCGCCTCGGGCCGAACGTGTACTCCCTCGAGATGTGGATCAACACCACGACCACCTCGGGTGGCAAGATGCTCGGATTCGGCACCGGCCGACCGCGCACCGGCTCGAACGCGCCCAGCCTCAGCGGCAGCTACGACCGTCATCTCTATATGCACAACGACGGGCGCATCTCGTTCGGGGTTTACACCGGGGGGGCGACGACGATCAGCTCGCCGCAGCCGCTCAACGACGGGCAGTGGCACCACGTGGTCGCGACGCAGGGCGCGAGCGGCATGGCGCTTTACGTAGACGGGCTGCGTGTGGCGGCCAACCCCACCACCAACGCGCAGGCGTACTGGGGTGTCTGGCGTGTGGGCGGCGATCAGCTCAACGGATGGCCGAACCGCCCCACGAGCAACTTCTTCAACGGACTCATCGACGAGGTCGCCATCTACTCCGGCGCGCTGCCCGCGGCCGACGTCGCCCGTCATTACCTGGCGGCCGGACGCGAGTTGGATCTCAACGATGCGCCGGCAGACGCATATGGCGCGGCAGTGTTCGCAGCCGACCCCAGCCTGTACTGGCGGTTCGATGAAACGGACGGCACGGTGCGCGACGCGTCGCTCTTCGGAACGGCCGACGGCGCCTACAACACCGGCGCCGTCAGCCAGGACACCGGCGTCGTGGCGGGACGCAGCGTGCGGGTCGCCGGCGACATATCGTCGACGGTGAGCATGACCCAGGCGACGGGTCCGAGCGCCGCGATGACCGGTGAGATCTGGTTCCAGACGACCAGCACGGCCGGGGGCAAGCTCTTCGGCTTCGAGAACACGCCTACCGGCAACGGCAACGCCTACGACAAGCACCTCTACATGACCGACCAGGGCCAGCTGGTGTGGGGCTCGTGGATCGGCTCCGCCGCCACCGTGCAGTCTCCGGCCTCGTACAACGACGGTCAGTGGCACCACGCGGCCACCGTGCTCGACGCATCCGGGCGCAAGCTCTACGTCGACGGCGAGCTCGTCGCCTCCAGTTCTGTGACCGGTGGCGAGACGGGCGCCGGTCTGTGGCGGGTCGGCGGGGGCAATCTCTCCGGCTGGCCGGGGCAGCCCAGCAGCTTCTACCTCGATGCCACGCTCGATGAGTTCGCGATCTACCCGGCAACGCTCGATGCCGACACGCTCCGCTCGCACTTCCTGACCGGAATGGACGACGACGTGGCGCCCACGGCGCCCACGGCGTTGGCAGCGACCACGACGGACGAGGGCGTGTCCGTGACATGGGCTGCCGCGCAGGATAACCGCGGCGTGGCGTCGTACTCGGTGTATCGCGGTGATTCCGCCGACTTCGCCGTCGGCGAAGACGCCCTGGTGGGACGCAGCACCGGCACCGCCTTCCTGGACACGTTCGCCATGCCGGGAACGACCTATTACAAGGTCACCGCTGTGGACGCGTCCGGGAACGTCGGCCCGTCGTCCGAGGCTGTCGCTGTGGCGATCGCCGACACCACCGCGCCGAGCGCTCCGAGCGAGGTCAGCGGGACGACGACCGGCAACGCCGCCGCAACGGTGACGTGGCGGGGGTCCGCCGACGATGTCGGCGTGGTCGCCTACGACGTGCATCGCGGCGCCGACGCCGACTTCACGCCGACGGTCCAGACGCTCGTGGGAGAAACGGAGACCTCGCCCTACGTCGACTCTCCGCTCACGCCTGGTACCTACCACTACAAGGTGATCGCACGCGATGCCGCGGGCAACGTGAGTGCGCCGTCGGATGCCGTCGAGGTGACGATCCTTGCGCCGGACACGACGGCACCGTCCGAGCCCGCCGGTGTGGAAGCCGCGGCGGACGGCGCCGATGTCTCGCTGTCGTGGCGCCCGTCCACCGACGATCGTGCGGTTGCCGGCTATGACGTGCACCGCTCCGCCCAGCCGGACTTCTCTCCGACGCCCGGGACACTGGTGGGCGGTACCGAGGGTACCCGCTTCGTCGACGAGGCGCTCGCACCCGGCACCTGGCATTACCGGGTCGTGGCGCGCGACGCCGCGGGCAATGCCGGCGCGCCGAGCGCCGTGGTGTCGGTGTCGGTGACCGATGTGACTGCGCCCACGGCACCGCGCAACCTCACCGGCACCGCCGAGGGAGATGACATCACCCTCGCGTGGGGGGCGGCGACGGACGACGTGGGGGTGCGCGGCTACGCCGTGCACCGTGGCACCACCGCGGACTTCGTCCCCAGCGCGCAGTCGCTGCTGGCCGAGGTGACCACCGCGTCGTACGTCGATGAGAATCGACCGGCGGGGACGAGTCACTACAAGGTGGTGGCCGTGGATGCCGCGGGCAACGTCAGCAGTCCGGCATCCGTTGCGGTGACGATCGCTGCCGCCGCGCCGGTGGTGGTGACGCTCAACGCGCTCGAGGACGCCATGGTGCTGCAGTCGATGCCGACGGCGAACTACGGTGCGAACACGCAGCTCTCCGCGCGTGGCGCAGCCCCGGGGCAACAGTCCTTCCTCTCGTTCGCGCTGCCGGCGGCTCCCGCCGGGACCTCGTTGAGCGCGGCCACGCTGCGCGTGCGCACGTCGACGGACGCGAGCGCCGGCTCTGTGGACTCCCATGCCATCGACCTGCTGACCGGCACGTGGAGCGAGGCGGCTGTGACGTGGAACACCCGCCCGACGGGCACTGGCACAGCGCTGGGAACGCTGCCGCCGGCGCCGGCCGTCAACACCGCATACACCGCGCAGCTCTCGCCGGGAGCCCTGTCCGGGGCGCTGGGCGGCACACGGACGCTGCGCCTTTCGGGGGCCGTGGGTACCGACAACGTGCGCCTGTGGTCGTCCGAGGCCGCGAACGCCGGATACCGGCCGGTGCTCGTGCTGGAGTTCACCCCGTTGTCCGGGCCCGACACGGTTTCGCCGACGGCGCCTGTGGGGGCACAGGCCACCGCGAGGGCGGATGCCGTGCAGATCACCTGGCAGGCCGCGGCCGACAACGTCGGCGTGGTGCGGTACGAGGTGTACCGGGGCGGCGCGGCAGGCTTCGCCGTGGGTCAGGCCTCGCGCATCGCGCAGGTCACCGACCTCGCGTACATCGACGGCGGACTGGCGCCGGGCGCCTACCACTACCGAGTGGTGGCCTTCGACGCTGCAGGTAACGCCGGTCCGGCGTCTGACGAGGTGTCGGCGACCGTTTCCGCTCCCGACACCACCGCGCCCACGACGCCTGGCGTTCCGACGGCGAGGGTCACGGGCGCCGGTGTGCAGCTTGACTGGGCGGCGTCCTCCGACGACATCGCGGTCACCGGCTACACGGTGCACCGAGGTGCCTCTGCGGACTTCGTCGCTGATGCGAGCAGCCGCATCGCCGAGACGGCCAGCGCCGCCCACGCCGATTCCGGTCTCGCGCCGGGTACGTACTTCTACAAAGTGGTCGCGCGCGACGCAGCGGGGAATCTCAGCGCACCGACGGCAGCGGTGTCGGCCGTGGTCGTCGCCCAGCCGCAGACCGTGACGACGACCGTGCCGGTGCAGGCGGATGCCGCAGTGTATGCCACGCAGCCGACGCAGAACTTCGGAGCCAACAACCAGTTGGCGTCCCGGGGTGACTCGGGACAGCAGAGCCTGTTGCGGCTGACGGTGCCGGAGCTTCCTGCGGGAGCATCGTTCAGCTCGGTGCAGCTGAACTACCGCACGACGACCGATCCGACGGCGGCCTCCGCGACGGCGCACGAAGTCTTCCTGATGAACGGCGACTGGACCGAGAACACGGTCACGTGGAACACACGTCCGACGCAGACCGCGGGCGCCACCGCGCTGGGCACTCTCACCGGCGCGACCGCGCTCAACACGTCCTACAGCGTGGCGCTGAACGCGGCCCAGCTGGGGGCGCTCTCGGGTCAGACGGTCACGATCCGCATTGCGACCGCCACCGCGGACAACCTGCGGATCTTCTCCCGGGAAGCGACCACAGCCGCGCACCGACCGACGCTCACCTTCACCTACGTGACCGGCTGACGCCGGGTCGGCACAGGCCGCCGCCCACCAAGCAAGAACCCCTTCGCCGAAGCGAAGGGGTTCTTGCTTGGTGCGGTCAGATCGCAGAGTGGGTATCAGTCGCCGCGGCGAGGGCCTCGCCGGGGACGATCTCCTGGCGGGCTCGCTCGGGCCGCGCGGCGTCGAGAGTCCGCGCGAGCACGTTCTCGAATTCGCTGATGGCGGCCTCGGCCGTCAAGAGTCGATCGCGGTAGGCCCTCGCCGCCTTGCCGTGGCGAGCGGCCCGCACGGGGTCCGCGCAGATGGCCTCCGCGGCGGCGACCAGCGCCACAGGATCTCCGGCGGGCACGATCGGTCCGGCGTCGGCGGCGTCGATTTCGCCGTATGTCGTGCTCGACAGATCGACAGCGGCGATGACCGGCAAACCGGTGGCGAAGTAGGTGGTCAGCTTGCTCGGCACCGACATCTCGGTGAGCCCGGGACGCTCGTTCACCAGTAGGGCGTCGGCGGCCGACAGCGCAGCGTAGAACTCGTCGTCCGGCAGTGGGTCGATGAAGGTCACCGCGTCCGATCCCGGTGCCGCCTGCAACGCCGCCCGTTGGCTGCCGTCGCCCAGCAGCACGAACCGCACCGCCGACCCCGAGGCGGCGCCGATCCGCGCCGCCTCGATCACATTCTCGAGGCCCTGCTTGGCTCCCATCGCGCCGGCGTGCAGCACGATCATCTCGTCGTCGGCCCAGCCGAGGCGTCTGCGCGTCTCGGCACGGTGCCGCCCGTCCATATCGGGTACGTGCGACCAGTTGCGGACGACGTCGATGGGCTGAGTCACGCCCAGATCGTCGCGCATCATGCGGCGGAAGCGATGGTGGATCACCACCACGCGCTGCGAGGACTGCGCGAGATCCCGTTCGATCGCGGCGATCGCCCGCGCCCCGGTGCCGCCGCCGGTCTCCGTCACGCCGAGCGCGTAGATGTCCTGCACCCAGGTGATCACCGGGATGCGCTGCATGCGCGCGCGAAGGGCGACCAGGCGTGAAGCGAGCAGAGCCGGCGACACCGCCACAATGGCATCCGGACGCCCCCAATGGCTGCACACGGCGCGCACCCCGAAGGCGACTTCGAACAGCGCGCGGCGCAGACTGTCGGGGTGGCGCGGGATGTAGTGCCGCAGTCGCCTCAGCCGCACACCGCGCACGTCCGAGACGGCGGGCAGCGAGTCGTGCTCAGCGGGCACCGTCCACCATGGGTAATGCGGATAGGACGTCAGCGCCCCCACTTTCCACCCTCGGGCAGCCAGTCCTTCGGCCATGCCCGTCGTATAGGGACTGATGCCGGTCGGCTCGGGTGCGTAGTTGATTCCCACGAACAGCACGCTGCCCCGCTGATGCGGGTCGCGCTCGCGGCCGAGCATCAGTACGCCCCCACCGGGCGGAACATGACTTTCACGGTGCGCCACATGATGGTGAGGTCGAGTGCGACCGACCAGTTCTCCACGTAGCGCAGGTCGAGCGTCACGCTCTCCTCCCAGGAGAGGTCGCTGCGTCCGCTCACCTGCCACAGCCCCGTGATGCCGGGCTTGATGTACAGACGGCGGAAGACGCGTCCTTCGTAGTTGCGCACCTCTGAAGGCAGCGGCGGACGAGGACCGGAGATGCTCATATCGCCTTTGAGGACGTTGAAGAACTGCGGCAGCTCATCCAGCGAGTATTTGCGCAGCACCTTGCCCACGCGGGTGACCCGCGGGTCCGACTTCATCTTGAACATCACGCCGGCGCCCTGATTGGCGGTGAGCAGCTCGTCGAGTTCCTGCTCGGCTGTGTCCGACATGGAGCGGAACTTGTACATGGTGAACTCGTGGCCGTCGCGACCCACACGCTGCTGCCGGAAGAACACCGGGCCGCGCGAGTCCAGACGGATCGCGAGCGCGATGAACGGCGTGATCAGAGCCACGGCCACGCACGCAGCAGAGCTGACGGACAGGTCCAACAGCCGCTTCAAGGTATGGGCGGGGCCTTCGAACACCGGCACCTTCACGTGGATCAAGGGCAGCCCGTCGATGGGGCTCAGCCTGATGCGCGGGCCCGCGATATCGGCGATGCGGCTGGAGAGGATCAGTTCGGCGGCGGTGCCTTCGAGCTGCCAGCTGAGGGTGCGCACGAACTGCGGGTCGTCGTCGGGCATGCTGGCGATGACGATGGTGTCGGCGCGCTCCTCACGGGCCGCCAGCGCGATGTCTTCACTGGGCATGACTCGGAACATCCGGTCGCCGAGGACGATCGGCCCGCGGTCGGGTCCATCGGTGAGGACGACGCCGGCGATGAGGTAGTTGTCGGTGCCCGCGGCAAGCTGGCCGATGACGAACTCGACATCGCGTCGGCGCCCCACGACGAGGGTGCGCGCGGTGTAGGCGCCATTGCGACGTTGCTGTCGCAGCCAGGTGCGCCAGCGCCACCGGGCCAGCAGCAGCGTGACCAGCCCGACGGGCAGCGCCATGAGCACCTGGCCACGCAGTCCCGTCCACTGGACGACCTCGAACACCAGTGCCAGCACGCCGAACGCAACGCCGGTGGCGTTGGCGACGCGCTTGTACTCCGCCGACCCGGACCCCATGACCCGCGCTTCGTGCGCGCCGAACAAGCCGAGCGTCAGCAGCCAGACCGCGACCGTCGCCGCGGCCACGAGCGCGGCATGCAGCGGCGTCAAGGCGCTGGGCGCGCCCGCCGGGAGCTGCGTCTGGGCGATGGCTGAAGCCGACACCGCGGCGATGATCACCGCGGTGTCGGTCAGCCACAGCCGCAGGACCTGACTGCGCTCACGCTGTCGCCGAAGCTGCAGGCTCGGCTGGCGACGCGGCGACCGGGCAGGCTGGCCCGAGTCATCGACGTCGCTGGATGCGGCTGAGCGCCCATCCAGCGAGGTCACCGCGTAGCCGCCTTGATCGCCGGCGCAAATATGACGAATGTGATTTTGGCGCGCATGAATGCTCCCCCCCAAAGGAACAATGTGGCCCCCAGGCCGCTTCCCCAAATGAGAGCACGTCCCCAGACGTGCTTCCTCCCCAATTCATACACCACCTCGGGGGCTGAGGGAAGGCGCATTCCTCCCGGGGGCTCGTCGGAGATGCCGCTTTCCTTTTCTGGCGGCGGCGGTGTACTGTCAACGTCAGTCGGCCTGGGGATTGCCGACTCTTGGGGAAATCGCGTCACCCGGGTGGGGCCGGGAGCGTGTGACATGCGTTTTTGGGGGGCGCCATGACACAGCGGATCGGCTATGCCGCGGGAGCGTTCGACTTGTTCCACGTCGGACATCTGAACATCCTTCGGCATGCGCGCGAGCAGTGCGATCACCTCATCGCCGGGGTGGTGAGCGACGAGATGCTGCGGGAAACCAAGGGCTTGACGTCGTTCATCCCCACGGCGGAGCGAGCGGAGATCGTCCAGCACGTCGACTATGTCGATGAGGTGCACATCGAGACGATCCCGGACAAGCTGCAGACGTGGCAGGAGCTGCGCTTCACGCACTTCTTCAAGGGTGATGACTGGCGAGGCACTCCGAAAGGCGAGGTGCTCGAGCGCGAGTTCGCGGCGGTGGGTGTCGAGGTGATCTATTTCCCGTACACCGCTCACACCTCCAGTACCCAGTTGCGCCAGGCGCTCGACGCTGCGATTCGCATGGCGGAAGCCCTGCGCGAGCCGGCCTAGCCTTCGCGCGACGTATGCGTGTCCGCGGCTTCGGTCCGTGCGCCCCCCGCCGTGACGTCGTCGATCAGCGCCCGCGCTCGGGCGACGGATGAACCGCCGGCGCGGCCGGCGCGGAGCAGCGCGCGGGGGATGAGCACGAAGGACATGCCGAGGATGAGCGCCACGGCGAGAGGGGTCAGCAGTGCATTGAGCCCAGCGGCGAGTGCGTAGACAGTTACGGCGGCGAACGGATACAGGGTCGCCATGATCGCGCGCACGGCGCCCGTCGACCCGGAGGAGAGGGTCCCGGGTGAGCTGGCGCCGGAAAGCACCAGCGAAACCAGCCAGAGCCCGGCCAGCACCGTGGTGAGGACAGCGAGCGAACTCGGGGTGATGACGCCGGTCCAGGCGACCAAGCCCATGGCCGCGAGCGCGGCGGTCGCCACGGCGACCGCACAGACGTCCGTCCAGCGCAGGGTGCGCGCGGTTCGTGGGGGGCTCACATCGGTCCTTCGGCGTTCGGGGGGGGGGTACTTCCTCGGCACGCCCAGCGACATCCCCCCCCCGCGGCATCCTCGCCTCAGGCGATGGATGCCGCGGGGCGCCTACCGGGTCAGCCCAGCGGCGGGTAGAGCGCCGGCGCGGTGCGGTGGTGCGTCGCCTGCTCGAAGGCGTAGGCGAGCCCCAGCAGCGTGCCCTCGGCGAAGTCGCGACCGAGGAACTCGATGTTGACGTTGGCGCCGGGGATCTGCTCGCCCGCGATGGCCTGTCCCATCGGCACCGTCACCGACGGCATGCCGGTGTTGGGGCTGAGGCGCAGGTTGGTGCTGTGGGTGCCGTAGGGCGTGCCCGAGGGGTAGACCAGGGCGTCGAGGTCCATCGAGTCGAGCATGCCGGTGACGAGCGTCTTGCCGTCGGCGAGCACGGTGGTGTGCGTGCCGTTGGGGCCCGCCCACGCCTGGTACGTCTCCTCGGTGATCGCGTTGCGCTGCTCGTAGCTGCGGCGGCGCTCGGGCACGAACTTGCCGCCCTCGAGGATCGCGTCGAGGCTGCGCGAGGTGACGTCGGAGCTCAGGTGGGTGGCGATGTACTCGTTGAGGTCGCGCTTGAACTCGTTGGTGCTGCCGCTGCCCTCGCGCAGCACGGTGTTCAAAGCGTCGGAGGTGGGCACCTCCACGACCTCGGCACCGAGCTGTTCGAACTGCGCCTTGGTCTCGGCCCAGAGGCGCGCCGTGGTCGGGTCGGTCGGGATCATCGACGCGACGTACCCGATGCGGGCGCCATCGAGCGCGTTGGTGGCGAGCAGCTGCGTGTACGAGGCCGGCACGAGTCCCTGCTGCCGCGAGGTGGCGGCATCCGCTTCGTCGATGCCGACGACCGCGTCCAGCGCCACCGCCGCGTCGAGGACGCTGCGGGTCATGGGGCCGCCGGTGTCCTGGCTGAGCGCGAGCGGAACGATGCCGTCGCGGCTGGCCAGCCCCACCGTCGGACGCACGCCGACGAGCTGGTTGTATGAGGAGGGCACGCGGATCGATCCGCCGGTGTCGGTGCCGAAGCCGATGCCGGCCAGGTTCGCCGAGATCGCGGCGCCCGTGCCGCCGCTGGAACCGCCCGCAGTGCGCGTCGTGGCGTAGGGGCTTGCCACGTAGGTGCGCTCGCCGGCCGGCTGGAACGACGAGAACTGCGATTCGAAACCGAACGCGAACTCGTCGAGGCTTGCCTTGGCCAGGATGACGGCGCCAGCGTCGCGGAGACCCGCGACCATGAATGCGTCGGTGGCGGTCTGGTTGTCGTCCCAGCATCCGCAGCCGGCGGTGGTGACCATGTCGACCGTGTTGTAGTTGTCCTTCACCGCGACCGGCACACCCAGCAGCATGCTCGTCATGCCGTCGGCGGCGCGCACCGCGTCGGCCGCGGCCGCAGCCTCGAGCGCCGTGGCTTCGCCGACCGTGATGATCGAGTTGAGTGGGCGTCCGTCGGCGGCGGGGTCGATCTTGACGTCGTCATATGCCGCGATGCGGTCGATATAGGTCTGGGTGATCTCGACCGAGGTCGTGACCCCGGCGTTCATGGCAGCCTGCATGTCGAGCACCGAGGCCTCGACGAGCTCGAACGGGCCGTCGTCGTAGATCATCCGCTGCGCGAGGTCGGCGAGGTCCGCGACCGTGATGGTGCCGTCGGCGTTCGTATCGATGACGGCGACCTCAGCCCAGCCCTCCGCGCCGCTCGTGAGTCCGAGGGCGGATGCCGCGACGTCGAGGTCGGCGGTGGTCACCTGGCTGTCGTCGGTGAGGTCGAGCTCCGTGAAGTACGGCGCCAGCAGCGGCGCCGTACTCGGGGCGACGGCGGATGCCGGCAGGCTCACGCCCATGGCGCCGACGGTGCCCAGCACGGCGGCGGTGGCGAGCACTCCGCGTGTGCGCTTGGTGTTCATGTTTCCCTTCCGATGGTTGACCCCCCGGTCGTTGGCTTTCCGGTCGTCGAGCGAGGGCGCTGTGCGCCCGAGACGAAACGCCACACCCGCAGTCACAGCGCGACCTCCCCACGGCGACGCCGCACCATCAGCACCACGCCGAGCGCGAGCAGGGCGATGCCCGCGGCGCCCGCGACGATCCACATCACGATGTCGCCACCGGTGCCCGCCAGCGACCCTGCCGCGCTGTCGGCGGGGTCGGATGCCGCGCCATCGGCTGCGCCCGCGCCCGCGGCCGGCATCCCGGCGCTCGGGGTGCCTGGAGAGCCCGGAGTGCCCGGAGCGCCCGGAGCGGGGGTGGGAGTGGGCGTCACCGGTGCCGCGGCGATCTCGACCGTCGCGGTCACGGGCTGCGGCAGCGACTGCGCCGCGCTCGCCGAGTCGAGGAAAGTGGCGGCGTCGAGGCTGATCGTCGCCGCGCCCGAGGTGAGGGCGGTGAACGAGAAGGTGACGAGGTCGTGCGGTCCGGTCAGCCCGGGCGAGGTGCCGAGGCGTGTGCTCGTGAACGTGACGGTGCCGGGCGATTCGGTGGCCGCGCCGTATCCGCCGGTGGGATAGGTTTCGCTGCCCGGGGCGAAGGCCAGCAGGGCGGGGTCGTACCCGAGCGTGAGGTCGTAGGCGAAGAGGTCGGCACCGGCGTCGGCGGCGACCGTCACGGTGACGGTGTCGCCCGCGGTGGCCGCCCCGGGGGTGGTGACGGTGACGCCGGTGGCCGCGTGGGCGGCGGGAGCCACGGCGAGCGAGCCGCCGAAGACCGCGAGGGCCGCGGTCAGTAGCGCGAGCGCTCGGGTTCGTGCGCGACGTGGTCGCGCGGGGAGGGTGGTTTCAGGCATGCGAAAGCAGGTCCTTCCTCGGTGGAGGACTGCCGACGCACGCACGCGGCGCTTGTCGCGCCGGCGCGTCCCTAGGGGGTTGTCAGGACTCTTTCAGTGCCAGATTTCGCGGTCGTTTCCGCGTGTTTCGCCGGGTTGTCGTCCCGCGGTCGTTGAGCGAGCGAAGCGTGACGAAACGCCCGTCCCTACGGCCGACCCATGCCGCGGTACTCCCACCCGGCGGCGCGCCAGGCGGTGGCGTCGAGGCAGTTGCGGCCGTCGATGATCACGCGGCCGGTGACGAGCGATGCGGCGTGCTCGGGAGACAGCTGGCGACGGTATTCGTCCCATTCGGTGACGACGATGACAGCGTCGGCGCCACGGAGGGCTTCGTCGCGGTCTTCGACGTAGTTCAGCTGCGGGTGCCGGTTGCGGGCGTTGTCGATGGCTTCGGGGTCGGTGACGGTGACCCAGGCGCCCAGACCGTGCAGGCGCACGGCGACGTCGAGGGCGGGGGAGTCGCGGATGTCGTCGGAGTGGGGTTTGAACGCCGCCCCCAGCACGGTGACGTTCTTCTTGAACACCGACCCGCCGAGGGATTGCACGACGAGGTCGACGGCGCGGTCGCGGCGGCGCATGTTGATCGCGTCCATCTCACGCAGGAACGTGACGGATTCGCCGCGGCCGAGTTCTTCGGCGCGGGCGGCGAACGCGCGGATGTCTTTGGGGAGGCACCCGCCGCCGAATCCGATGCCGGCGCCGAGGAAGCGGCGGCCGATGCGGGCGTCGTGGCCGATGGCGTCGGCGAGGGTGGTGACGTCGGCGCCGGTGACTTCGGCGATCTCGGCCATCGCGTTGATGAAGCTGATCTTGGTGGCCAGGAACGCGTTGGCGGCGACCTTGACGAGCTCGGCGGTGGCGTAGTCGGTGACGATGAACGGGGTGCCCTTGGTCACCGACGGGTGGTACACCTCCCGCAGCAGATCCGCGGCGCGTTCCCCGTCGGGACCTGCGGGGACGCCGGCGACGAGCCGGTCGGGGTCGATGGTGTCCTTCACCGCGAACCCTTCGCGCAGGAACTCCGGGTTCCACACCAGCGTCGCCCCCGTCGGCGTGACACGCTCCGCGAGGGTCGCGGCGGTGCCCACCGGGACGGTGGACTTGCCGGCGACGATGTCGCCGGGGGAGAGGTGGGGGATCAGGGCGTCGACGGCGGCGTTGACGTAGGTGAGGTCGGCGGCGTATCCGTCCTTCTGCTGCGGGGTGCCGACACCGATGAAGTGCACGGTCGCGCCGTGGGCCTGGGCCATGTCGGTGGTGAACCGCAACCGCCCCGACACGATCCCCTCGGTCAGCAGCGCCTGCAGCTCCGGCTCGAAGAACGGCGCCTCGCCGGCAGACAGCGATTCGATCTTGCGCGCGTCGACATCGACCCCGACCACCTCATGGCCGATCGACACCATCGCCGCGGCGTGGACCGCACCGAGGTAACCGCAGCCGATGACAGACAGACGCATGGGGCTCCTCAGTACGGGTGCGGTGGTAGCGAGGGGGTGCCGGATGCTGCCCTCTCGACACTCCTTTCCTACCAGAGTGGCGCTCAACTGACCGACCAGACGAAACCCGAGACTGTGATTCCACCACCAAGTCGAGTGACGGCGCTGGAGGGCGTCGATCGGAGTTGGGGTTCGTCGTCATATTGACTCGTTGAACCGCGGAGCGTTACGCCGAAAAGGCAAGCGAGCGGCTAAGCGGAATCTTTCTGCTCGCCGAAATGCTCGATGGAACGATAATCTGACTCGCTCCAATATGCTTGCTGATCATGGCGACCACGGACCCCGCACCCGGGCTAACTGACTGGGGTGACGTGGTCCCGCGCACACGTCGGTCCTCGATCTTCGGCCGCGGGTGCGGCGAGGCAAAGTCCGCGCATGGCGCATTGGCAGCGCGTGCTGGGTCGAGGCGATCGTGATCAACCGGCACTCGTTGTGGACCGGCGCGGCTGCCGTGGTATTGGTGTTCGGCGTGGTCATGCTCTCGTTAGAGAACATGCTGTTCGGTCTGCTAATTGTTGGCGTCGTCTGGCTCATCATCCCGGCGCGACCCGAGGCGACTCCTAAGTGGATCACGATCTTGCTCGCGGCGATCATCTTCGGCAGCCTCCTGCCGACATCCGTTTCCGTGCTGTTCCAGGGGCTTGCTCTGCTGGTCGGATACCTGGCCTGGCTAGCTGCCCCCGCGGCTGAGCGCCGCGCGCCCGGCGTCGTCCTCTGGGCCACGCTCGCCGTGGGGTATTGGGCGCTCTTGATTTTCCACGCGAATGTGCCATCGCTTGACACAGGGCTCCTCGGCTTCCGGAAGACCGTGTTCTGTCTCGCTGGTTTGGTGCTCGGTGTCGCCGTGGCGCGCCAGTACATCCGGTCCGTGGAGCGCACCCTTATCGGCCTTCTCTGCGTGGCCGTGGCGGTATCTATCGCACTGTTCCTATACTTCCCGGGGCTGGAGAGCTCGCTGGTTGAGCGCAACGCGGATGGATACACCGCCCTGCTCGGCGGGGTCAGTCGCTTGCAGGGCATCTTCGCAGGGCCGTTCCACGCGGCAGTCGCGGGGCTCGTACTCGTGGTTTGGGGAATCGCACGCTTCAGCTCGCAACGCGCCTTTGCCGCCATTACGATCGCCGTTGGCGGCGCCGCCGTGTACCTCTCCCTTGTTCGCACCGCGTACGTCGCGCTCGCCGTCGCGGTGGGGCTCATGGTCCTGGCATCGCCCACCGCGGGCAAGGCAGTGCGGCGCGCTACCGGCATCGGACTCGCTGCGATTATTGGTGTCGTCGCTTTGTCGTCTGTAAGCCGCGAAGCCCTGGCGATCGTGGGGTCGATCGCGGAGTTTGGTTCCGATACCCGCTTCCTCGGGCGTTTCCCCGGCTACGCAGAAGGCCTGGCACTGTTCGCCCAGTCGCCCATTTTTGGATGGGGCGCAGGTTCAGCAGGCGACACTCTCGGGCCAGCGTTCATAACCGGCGAGCACGTGACCTCACACAACGTGATCCTGAAGATCGCAGTCGAGGGAGGGCTGATCGGCCTGGTGCTTTGGGTGACCCTGATCATCGCCATTGTCCGTCGGCTGCCGCGCGGGAGTCAGTACACTCCCGCCGCTATCGGCATGCTGGGGGTTTCCCTGGGGATGGGGCTCACGGGATCTTCGATTGAGACCCTGCCGCCGAGCCTCCTAATCTTCATGTACGTGGGGCTAGCGCTAGATCCGCGGCGCGGAGCCGCGGGATCTGAGAAGCTGAAGAGCGTAACGAGAGGTGCAGCAGCGCAACAGATCTGACGAGTCTGCCTGCTACGGTTACTCTCCGTGACCGGAACGCAAAACCTGAACACCGAGACCGAAAAAGCGTCGCATCGGGGAAATGGTCGAATCACGTTTCTCGATGCGATCCGTGGACTTGCGTCATTCATCGTCGTAATTGGTCACTCGATCGAGGCGGCCCACTTTTCCGATGGCGGTGGGCAACTGGTGGTGAACCTTGGCCGCATCGGCATCATCGCCTTCTTCCTCGTAAGCGGTTACGTTGTCGCATTTAGTCTTTCGCGTCAAACCATTACAGTTTTCTGGACTCGGCGTTTCTTTCGCCTCTTCCCGGTCTACTGGGTCTGCGTGATCGGCTACATGCTCGTCAATTTCCCCATATGGGACGAGCGTTACACGATTACCTTCGTCAACGTTATTTTCAATTTGTTGATGATCCAGGGATTCGTTGGCGTGGCCTCATTCTTGTGGCCGACCTGGACGCTGGGAAACGAGCTTGTGTTTTACGGACAGCAGTCGCTTACGAAAGCCTGGATCAAGCCCAAGCTTTCGGTGCACCTGGGCTGGCTATGGCTGGTGTTGTTCGCAGTCCTCGCTATTATGACCCGGCTGACTCCGTACGATTTCTCGGCAATCGCTCCGCTGGTGATCTTCACCGCTTCGGTTGGGATGGCTGTCTACCTCAGGGATACGACGGGTAGCAGAGCGTGGATCCCGTACACAGTTGCTTTCATCGTCGTAGTCCCGGCTCTCGGCTGGGTCTTGCAGGGCGATCCCGAAGCGTTCCCCTCGAGCGTCTGGACCGCGGGGAACTTCAATATCTCGTACTTGCTCGGCGGGGCGTTGTTCCTAGCTTTTTATCTGATGCGTAATCTTCGGATGCCGAAGTTGCTCCTTTGGCTGGGGGACATCAGTTATGAGTTGTACCTGGCGCATGCCATCGTGCTCCTCGCCCTCGCCCGGTTGGGGGTTTCGGGATGGGGCATCGTGCTCCTCGGAGTCCCCCTTTCCATCGCAGCCGGTTACCTCGTTCACCGGTTCGTTGGAAAGCCTGCGCAGAACCTAGGCATTAGGATCACGAAGCGACGGCGCGCTAACGCGTCGTCCCGATCGGTCAGTACGCATTAGTGGCGATCTGGTCGCCTGGCCGCAAGCGTGACAACATCACCCAGGCTGAATAGTCGTTGGTGTGCCGGTCGGCGTCAAAGCACGCGAGAGGCCGCACTCAGGGCGGGTGAATGGCTAGCTACCGCAATCCGTCCGCGTCGGCTCGTGCGGTGATGTGGCGACGCCGCGCTTTGATACACGCCGCGACTGGCGCGCTGTGCTGTGTCGGTGGCTAACGAGTTGGAGCGGCTGCGTGGCTGATCGCATCTCGCGCGGTGGCGGACTCTCGTTGCTACTGCCGCCATGTGCATGGAAGGCAGACGCTTTCGTGGTGCGATTGGAAAGGCGGGGGAGTAATCGGGCGCAGGGATAGCCGGTCATGTGCTTGCGTCTCAGTGTGCGCGCTTTGTTTCACGGAGATACCCAATCAGCTGCGCCGCCAGTACTACCAGCTCCGCGGTGAGAATCGCGATGAAGCCGCCGAGAGCTCCACCCCATACGCCCAACACCGCCACCAAAGGCACGCCGACCACTAGCCCCACGACGGAACTGGACAGCAGTGTTCTCTGTGCTCCGACAGTAACGAGGCCGATTCCGCCTACCGCGCGCGAGGTTACGACTATGGCGATCAGCGAGCCGAGGAGTGCCGCCTCTGTGGGGTTCACCGTGGCTGTCCCGCTGAAGACGAAACCTGTCGCGGCGGGCAGCACGGCCCCGGAACCGATGCCGACGGTCACGCCGACGCCGATGTTCACGAAGATTGCGCGGTTAGCACGTTTGAGTCGCTCGTCACGGGTCGCAGCTTTCCCGACCCATCCCTGAAACCCGTTCGGGATCGCTGCCAGCCCGGAGAGGATCATGCGGGACACTCGATCTCCCGCCGCGAATACGCCGAGCTGGTACACGCCAGTGACCGAAGCGAGGATGAGGACGGGTAGGGACATGTAGCCCGCGCTCAGCCCACGTGCAAGAGCCGCGCGGAACTGCGCGCCAATCGCTGCGCTTATTCGTCTGCTCGAGAACCCCATCAGGTGGCTGATCCGTACGCGCTCTGTAAGTAGACCAGCGATCACCGACACGATAGAGGGCGTCACGAAAGCGACGACGCCATACGTCCACAGCGGCGATCCCGCCAGGAGGAGTAGCGCCGCCGCACAGACCAGCGCCACTCGCGGAACACCGTCGAGCAGGACCGCGCGCCAAGGTCGCCCGGTGCCGATGAAGTACCAGACTTGAGACATCCCGATCATCGAGCTACCCAGTGCGACCGTAGCAGCGGACCAGGGGTCAGCAGGCGATAGAAGGAACGCGACAGCACCGGCAACCGGGCCGATCACCGCCAGGGATCGCAAACGTGTTAATAGTGCGAGGGACAGGATCCGCAGGCGAGCATTGCCACGCGCCCGTGCCACGCGCATTGGACCGTTCCAAGCCCAACCCAGTTCGATGAAGGCCGCCCCGATCATTCCCGTGGCCTGACCGACGGCAACGGATGACCATCCCTCAGAGCCGTAGACCGATGTCAGGGCGGGCAATCCTATGAGGGGCGTAACCGCGGCGAACGCGGGTATGGCCACAAAACCCAGAAATCTGAGAAGGCGCATCGCTGGGTTACTCTCTCGGCTGGCCAGCGCGCGGTATTACCCGTCTCGCGGTGGGGCGGCGCGGGTTTTCGCCCCTCCCGGTTCGCTCGAAGACGTCTTCTAGGTACGTCGCGACGGCAGTCCGCACAACATCGGTCGTGAATGTCTCTTCGGCGAGGGACCGCATGGCCGTTGCGTGTTGTTGAAGTATCCCGCTCGCGGTCGCGGCTCGGAGCGTGTCGCCAAGGGTCGCCCAGTCCTCGAGCCATATCGCGCGATGATCGAAGTATTCCCGCATGACCGGGGTCGGCGTCCCGACAATGGTCTTTCCGAACATGGCGGCGTCGATGGCTTTTGCTGGCAGCTGCGCGCACGCGCCGCGACTCGCTGGGTCCATCGGGACCAGGGCAACGGAGATCATGCTGTAGGCAGTGCCCAACGGTGTAGCTGGGTCAAGTTCGCGCCAACGCTCGGCGAGATCGGGGGGCACAGTGAGGCCTGGTTGACGGAAGGTCACAAACCGCAGTGTCGGGTCCGCGCGGAGGGCACGAAGGATCTCGGGGAGCCCCTTGTGTGACCGCATTGTCCCGAGGAACCCCACTGTAATCGTGTCGCCAGCGACAATGCGGTCTGGCAGTACGTTGGCCTGCGGCAGTTCGCGGGCGTGAGGAACGCGGAGATACCGGTCGGAAAAACCGAATCGGCTCGCCAACAGGTCGCTCGAGAATGTGTGGCCCCCCGCGGAATTGAGGAGTGCCCGTTGGGATCGCCGAAGCCTGCCTGGCGATCCCTCGCGGCCCGGATGCAGTTTCGCCCGGTTCATAAGCGATTGCTGCCTAAACTCTTCCGCCAGGGACACATCGTCGTCATCAAAATCGGCGATGACGCGCACCGAAGCGGGGAGATTGCGCACTAGAGAAGCTGCCCAAGGGAACCCTTTGGAGACCCAAAAAGCAATCTTCTCGCCGCGGTCGGCCCGCTGCGCAAGTTCTCGGGTAGCAGTCCTGACTTGAGCGCGGGACTTTCCATGTACCGTGACCCCATTGATCGGGACTGTCCACGGTCGGCGCGTCTTCGGGCCCCACACTTCCACCGCATCGGCAGGCGCAATAGTGGCCAGGGTGGTGGCTCGTCCTAGCGCGTTTGATCGCAGAGAGGCCGCGAGGACGACGATGAGGTCTGCTGGGCTCTCACGCCGCATTGGCTGGCACTCGCAGGGCGCGGAGAATGGTGTCTGCCTTATGGCTCCACGTCATTTCGTCAGGTAAGTTCTCTGCGACCCTCGGCAGTCGGTCGGCACCCGCACCGGCTGCGCGAAGCCAAGACTCGTGCTCCGATGCCGGGATGACAGCGACGTTCGTGAGTCCTCTATCCGCTACTCCGCCGATGGGAGTTGTCAGCACGGGCAGGCCAGCGGCACGGTACTCGTACGTCTTGATGACATCGCCGCCGACTTCTCCTGCGCCGAGGCGATGAGGCACCCAGCCCAGATCAAACGTCTCCAGCAGTCCCGGAACAGCGTCATAGTGCACGTCGCCTAATAGATCCACATTGGGGAGGGCCTCGAGTGGCGCCTTGTATTCACGATCAAGTACCGGACCTGCGAACACGAAGCGCCAACGAGGGAAAGCAGTGGCCACTTGCACGACCAACTCTAGGTCCAGACGCTTGCCGATTTTGCCCACGTAGCCAACGGTCAGTGGGCCCTGCGCGTGGCTACGGGTCGTAAACCGTTCCGGGTCGGTTCCGTTCAGCAGCAATGTCGCGTCCGAGCGCCCGTACCGATGAGCGAGATCGAGGGTACCCTCCGAGTTCGCAAACACAAGGTCGACACGATCGAAGGCCGCTCGGTAGGCCATGTCGACCTCACGCCGCACCTTCGCGAAGGCAAAGTGGATAGTCCAATCATCGAGAAGATCCAGGGCGGTTCTGCGGTTACTCGGCGGGGCTGGCAGTTGCCGCTGAACGAAGAAAGGATTCCAGGTGATTACGGGGGCATCGCCGAAAGCCTTGATGGGGGGATAGGAACGCGCAGATCGTGCCCACCACTGGCGACGATTGACCGGATTGGGTATACGCCACGAGCGAGAGTCGACCGGCCGTGTGTTCTCCGCGATCCGCGAGCCGTCATATCTGGGTGTGAAACCCACCGGCTCGGGGCGTGACACAACTGCCACCGGGCCGTGGCCCTGGAGCAACTTTCCGAACCACTCGATTAGGTGGCCGTCGCGGGTTCGATAACCTTCGTTGACCAGTTTTGCCTGACCGTGCATCGGCGCGGCTACTAGCGAGTATATGGAATTATCCCTCATGACTGGCTCGCGGTCTGGCGCGCGCGGGTGTTGAGCAGAGCCCACAGGGCGCTCTCGTACCCCGCGCAGATGTCCGCCCACGAATATTGGTTGCGAGCGCGAGCAACGTTCCGATCAGCCGCTGCTTCTTGGCGCTCGGAGTCTCGTAGCATGGCTTCGATGGCCAGCTCGATGGACCTCGCTTGCGGTTCGCAAAGCTGCGTGGGATCGTTCAACACTTCTCGGTTGTATACGGTATCCCGCGCAACGATCGGTGCGCCGGACGCCATGGCCTGCACGAGGGCGGGGTTGGTTCCACCTACCGAATGACCGTGGAAATACACGCCGGCGTTCTGCCAGAGCGCCTCAAGCAGTGCGTCGTCGCGGACGTGCCCGAGCCACCTCACGCCAGCGTACTCGTCGCCCAATGCCCGGGCGCGATCATCGAACTCTCCGCCGTAGCCGCTAGAACCGACTATGACGACTGGTGCGAACCGTTGGATCTGCGGCACGGCCTCGAAGAACTGGGCAATCGTGTTCTCCGGTACAAATCGTGCAACCACGAGAACGTAACTTCTTCGCTTGAGGCCCATCGGAGATGGGCGAGGTGCACTTGTGTCACCGCCGTAGGGGAGAAATACGCCATCTCGCCCGAACTCCGCGCGCCACCGTGCCCCAATCGCCTCGGCGTCAAACACAAGCTTGTCCGCGTGCTTAGCAGTCAGGTGTGCGCCCAGCTTGAACGCTCGTTTCGCCAGAACGTTCCATTTTTCGCGGTCCCATTCGATCCCATCGACGTTTACGAGCGTGGGAATGCCTGCTCGGTCGAGCCGCTTCAGCCAATACCCGTTCGCAACATTCATGACGAGGGCTACATCGACTGCCCGGCGCACTGCATCGCGGGTCGCAGTGTATCCATAGCTCAGTGTGGACAGGGACTTCGACTCGATGCCGCGCGTTTGTACCGAAGTCACCCTGGGGTCGCGGTTAGCGTCTTCGGGTGACGTCGCGCCGGGTCGACCGTAGACGACTACGTCCCAGCCGGACTCGGCGAGATGGGGCGCGAGCCGCCGGACGGCCGTTTCGAACCCTCCGTAGTAACTCGGGTACCCCCGTGTTCCGATTATCGCAACTGAAGGCATCGGGTGCTCCGTTTTCTTGAGAATGGGTGGGCGCGGGAAACCCCGTGGACCGGACGCCAAGGCGGCTGATCTGTGCTCGCGGCTATTACCGATTCCGGGGTCGGGAAGTTGGCGCTGAGCGCGAACTTTCGGCGCGGCGATCGGTTTGCGGGAGGTATGCGAATCATAAAGATGGGAGCCAGCCGCACTCGGCACGAGTGCGAATATTGTGGGCGCCACGCGCGTCGGCGATGCTGCTCTGCAATGTTCTCCATGCCTCAGTGGGCAGTGTGGCCGGGCGCGAAGACCGCACGGACGGTCCTGAGTAGTATTACGACGTCTGCGAAGACATTCCAATTCTCCACGTACGACAGGTCCAACCGCACGGAATCTTCCCAGGAGAGTGTTGAGCGGCCGCTGACTTGCCAGGCGCCTGTGATTCCGGGCTTTGCGAGGAAACGCCGGTGGACGTGCTCCGCGTATTTCTCCACCTCGCTCGGAAGCGGTGGGCGAGGGCCGACGAGCGACATCGAGCCGGCGACTACATTCAGCAACTGAGGTAGTTCGTCGAGACTGAAGCGCCGCATGGTACGACCCGCGCGGGTGACCCTCGGATCGTTCGTCATCTTGAAGAGCACCTCGTTGCCAACATCGCGTGATTGCACAGCAAGACTCGGCAGCAATTCCTCGGCGTTCGCGACCATCGTCCGGAACTTCAACATGGTGAACTCGCGCCCCCCAAGTCCGACGCGGGTCTGACGGAAGAGAATGGAACCTGGTGAGGACGTTTTGACCACGACCGCGAGGGCCAGCAGCAAGGGGCTCAGCATGATCAGGCCGCCGATGCTGAGGGTCAGATCCATCATCCGCTTGGCGAAGAGCTGACCGCGGCTGAAACGGGGCGTCTCGACGTGGATGAGCGGGAGGCCGGCGACAGGTCGCGTGTGGAGCCGGGGGCCAGCGATGTCCACGATGCTGGGCGCCAGCACGAGATGCTGCCGGCCGGCTTCCAGGCTCCAAGAGATCTCTTTCACCTTTGACGGCGGCAAATCGTCTGTGCTTGTGACAGCCACGGTGTCGGCGCCCGTGGCCTCCAGAGCGCCGGTGATGGTATCGACGGAGCCCATGATCGGGATGTTTGTTCCCGGAATGCTGTCCGCGACCATTCCTGTCGGTACACAGGCGCCCACCACCAAGTACCCAGCCTCGGGTGTGCGCTGGAGTTCATGCGCGATGTGAGCGACGCTCTGCTCTGAGCCCACGAGCAGCACGCGCGCGCAGTATTCGCCACGGCGACGGCGCCGGTTGATCCAGCGTCGCCAGAACCAGCGTTCCAGTACGAGGGTCACGACGCCCAGGGGAAGACTGATCAGCAGAAAGCCTCGCGCCACGTCGATGCGAAGTAGGAAGCAACAGATGGCGATGAATCCGAAAAGCCTCACGCTGGCATCAAAGACTCGGCGGTATTCCATCGTGCCGGTGCCGATCACCCGATGGTTGCGGGAGTCGATTAGCCGAAGCGCCCACATCCATGCCACGACGAGCCCCGCCGAGAACAGCCAATACGAGAACTCCGAGATGCGCGCGTCGGCTCGTATCGCAACTTCGGCGTTCCCGAGGCCGAACCAGAGAACCTGTGTGCCGAAGACGACGACAACCAGCACGACGAAATCGCTGATCACAAGGCGCTTCGAGTAAGAAGACCACCATTCGTTCGGCGACGTCACACTGTCTGGCGGCGCGGTCACACCGGCAGCGGCCTCTTCGCGGGTTTCTGAATACGTGGTCGTCATGGCTTTGTCACCCCGTGCTCGGGAAGCGGTGAGCGGCCCGTGAGAGCCGTCGTCGCACACCGGGGCTTCACACTTCTCCCCGATTTTAAGCATAGTCAAACAAAAGCGTGCTCAGAGACAGCGCCTAGACTGTGGCGGTGACCCGAGACCGAGAGACCCCCCTCATCCGCACGGGAAGATTCTGGGTTTCGACGACCATCGCCGTTGTCCTCGTCGGGATTGTCATCGGCGCGTTGATCAGCGCGAAGACGCTTGCTGACCGCGCGTTCGGTGCTCGAGATGCTTTACAGAGTGCTATTCCGTTGGCGAAGGAGGCGAAAGACGCGATTCTCGCGAGCGATCTCGACGCAGCCGGACGGACCATTGATCGTCTGCAGCAGCTCACCGCCGATGCTCGCGCGCAAGCTGACGGCGACCTCTGGCGTTTTGCCGAAACGTTGCCGTTCGCCGGCCCGAATCTGTCCACCGTGCGGACGATCGCCGTAGCGATCGACGATCTGGTCGACCGCGCTGCGAAGCCGGCCAGCAGCCTGAGTCTCGACGGACTCGCTCCGACCGGCGGTCGCATCGACACAGCCAAGCTCGCCGAAGCGGCGCTCGTGGTCGACGAAGCGGCATCCGCTCTGGCCGACGCGCGCGCCATCGTCGATGCGATCGATCGCTCGGCGCTCATCGACCAGGTGGCATCCGGCGTCGACCAGCTCGACCGCGTCGTCGCCCAGATCGAGCCGCTCATCGGCCCTGCGCAGCAGGCGCTTGCCGTCCTTCCCGGCATGCTGGGTGCCGAGGGGCCACGCAACTACCTCGTGCTCGTGCAGAACAACGCCGAATCACGGGGGACGGGAGGCAACCCGGCCGCGCTCGTGCTGCTGCACGTCGAGGACGGTGCGATCTCGATCGCACAGCAGGCCTCGAGCCAGGACTTCGACAATGGCCGGCCCGAGCCGGTGGCCGAACTCGACCCCGCGACGGTGGCCCTCTACGGCGACAAAGTGGGCCGCTACATGCAGGACGTGACGATGACGCCCGACTTCGCGGAGTCGGCGCGCATCATGGGGTCGTTTTGGGCGGAGACGTTCGGGACCCCCATCGACGGCACGGTGTCGATCGATCCCGTCGCACTCAGTTATCTCATGGCGGCGACGGGCCCGGTGGGCCTGCCCAACGGCGACGTGCTCGAACCGAGCACGGTCGTCGCGAGCCTGCTCAACGAGGTGTACTTCCGGTACCCCGACCCCCGCATGCAGGACGCGTACTTCGCGGTGGCCGCGGGCGCGATCTTCGAGTCGCTCACCTCGGTCACGCAGCCGCGCCAGCTGATCGAGCAGGCGACGCGTGCCATCGACGAGGGGCGGCTGATGTACGTGCCGACCTCGCCGACCGAGGCCGAACTCATCGCGGGCACCCGGCTGGCCGGCTCGCTGCCGGCCGACAATACCGAGACCACCATGCTCGGCTCGTACGTCAACGACGTCACCGAGGGCAAGCTCAACTACTACATGGACACCGCCGTCACCGTCGCGACGGACGTGTGCACGGTCGCTGCCGACGTGGCGCCCACGTTCACCGTGACGTCATCGCTGACCTCGACGCTGCAGCCCGATCAGGTGTCGGGCCTCGCCCGCTACATCTCTCCTGCGCGCTTCTTCCCGAAGGGCGTGATCAGTACCGACCTCGTCGTCTACGGCCCTGTGGGCGCGACGTTCGCGTCCGCATCGGTTGACGGCGTGGCTGTTACGGCGACACCGGTGGAGCACCTGGGTCGGCCGGCGGTCAAGGTCAACGTCATCAACGACCCCGCGTCGTCGCACGCGGTCACCGCGGTGTTCTCGGGAACCGCAGGCGCCGACTACGGACCGGTGCAGGTCTGGCACACCCCGATGGTGCGAGAGACGCCCGTCACGGTCGACGCGGCGGGGTGCCCGGCGGAGTAGCCGCGGGCTTCGGGGGCGACACGCGGAAGACCACGCCGTGATAGAACCCGAAGCGCGCGAGCACGACGACCACGATGCTCGCCAGGTTGACCACGTTGACCACGAGGGCGCCGGGCTCTCGATCGAGCAGCGCCGCAGCGGCATCCACACCCAGCCAGACGATCACCGCGCCCAGCGCGGTGCAGAAGGCGTTGACCGCGACGAACAAGGCGACCTCGAGCCACCGGCGTCGACGCGCCCGATGGCGGAACGTCCACTGGCGGTTGCCGAAGTACGCGTTCACGAGGGCGACCAGCGAAGCGACGATCTTGGCGCTGACGGCATCCCACCCGAAGCCGACCAGCAGCAGGTTGAACACGGCGATCTCGATGATCGTGCTGATCGCGCCGACGGTGAGAAACCGCGCGCCGAGCGCGACGAGGCGCTTCGCGCGCGGGGGGAGCGACATGATTCGACTACGCTACAGGGGTTGCCTGAGGGCAGAGACCAGCGACCAGCCCGGGGGATCGCCACGTGAGTTTCACGCACATCACCGTCGTCATGCCCGCCTACAACGAGGCGCCCGGCATCGCGGAGTTCATCAGCGAGATCCGCGATCACGTCGCGCCGCTCGCGACCCGTCTCGACATCATCGTCGCCGATGACCGCTCCACCGATGCCACGGCCGCGGCCGTAGCCGCACTCGGGGTCGAGGCGGCTCAGGTGCAGACTCAGGCGCGCAACCGCGGCCATGGCCCCACCGCGCTCGCCGCCTATCGTGCCGGACTCGATACGGCCGCCGACGTCATCGTGCACGTCGACGGCGACGGCCAGTTCGAAGGTGCCGATCTGGCGCGGGTGCTGCACGCCCTGCAGTCGAGGGGTGTCGACGTCGTGCACGGCGTGCGCCGCGGTCGCGAAGACCCGTGGTACCGGCGCGCGCTCAGCTTCGGGCTGAGGCTTGTGGTGCGCCCCTTCGCCGGCCGCAGCGTGCCCGACATCAACACCCCCCTGCGCGCCTACCGCCCCGACACGCTGCGGCGGCTGATCGACGCCCTCGGCCCCGACGCCGTGGTGCCGCACGTGCATTTCTCGCTCGCCGAGGCACGGTTCGGCATGCGGGTGGCGTATGTGCCGGTGCGCAGCCTGCCACGGCGCGGGGGCCCCGGCGGCACCATGTGGGGTGCGCAGGGCCAGCCGAAGCTGCCGCCCAAGCGGCTGCGCTCGTTCGTGCGGCAGGCGCTGAGGGAGCTGTGGCAGCTCTCGTTGCGGCGCTCCGCACCGATGCGGCAGCTGCGTACGTCGCCCGCCGACCGACCCGCACGGGTCGCCGACGCGGCGTGACGACCATGCGGCGGGTGGCCGATGCCGCGTTCTGGGTGGCGGCCGCTGTGCTCGTCGGCGCCCAGCTGCTCGTGCTGTGGCAGAGCCTCGTGGAGAACCGCCTCTGGGAGGACGAGGCCTTCAACCTGACGGTGCCGCTCAACCTGCTGGCGGGCAACGGCTACACCAGTGACGGCACCCTCTCGGGCAGCACGCTCACGCCGTTCGACCCCCGCATCTCGACCGGCCCGGTCGTGCTGCTGCCGATCGCGGCCGTGCTGGCCACGGGCGCCGATCTCGTCGTCGGCGGACGGCTGGTGCCGGCGGCCTTCTACCTGGCCCTCCTGGCCGCCCTGTGGGTGCTCGGGCGCCGTATCGGTGGGCGCTGGGCGGGACTGCTCGCCGTCACGGTGCCGCTCGCCTTCGACGCGTCAGCACCGCCGTCGGCGATCCAGGGCCCCGCCGACGTCCTCGGCGAGGTGCCGGCCGCCTCGCTCATCGCCTGGGCGCTCGTCTTCGTGCAGCGCCGGCCGTGGCTGGCAGGTCTGCTCTTCGGACTGGCCATCCAATCGAAGTACATCTCGCTGTTGGCCGCGCCCGCCCTCGTCGTCGCTCTGCTGCTGAGCCTGCCGGGCGAGTCGCTGCTGCGCCGCCTGCGCGCGGCTGTGATCGCCGGCATCCTGGCCCTCGTCCCGACGATCGTCGTCGAGCTCGCTGCGCTGATCGCCCTGGGGCCGGCGGGCTTCGTGCAGCATCTGCGCGACACTGTGCGGTTCGTGCGCACCGGTGGTCAGCCCGGCGTCGCAACGACCGTGGCCGAGAAGCTGAGCACGCTGGCTGCTTCGTGGCATCTGCCCGGTGCGCTCGCTCTCGCAACGGCGGTCGTGGTGGTGCTGCTGATCGTGACTGCTGTCGTCGTCGCGCTGCGCTCGCCGCGGTCGGCGGCGCTGGCGCTCAGCGGCGCCGAGCCGGTGCGTCGCACAGCGCCGCTGCTGGCGGGCGCCGCCGTCGGCGTGCTGACCTACGTCGGCTGGTGGGCGACCGCCGGTCACCTGCCGCTGTGGGTGCGACACCCGGCGCCCGGCCTGCTCGCCTTCGTGCCCGTGCTCTTCGCCTTCGTCGTACCCGCGATCGGGGTGCTCTGGCGTGCGGGGGAGCAGCGCCGGTCAATGAGCGCGGCCGCCGCGACGGCCACTGCGCCCGCGCTCCGTGCGCAGGCGACGAAAGGCGTGCTCGTGGTCGTCGCCGTCTTCGTCGCGGTCGTCACCACAGCTCAGGTCACCGCAGCGGCGGCGGTGGCCCTGACATCGGACGGGGCCTCGCTCGCGCAGCAGCGCAGGATCGCAGGTCAGATGGCCGCGGCGGATGCCGATTGGATCGCCACGCAGTGGGGCGGCGCCGTGAGCCTTGTCGTACTGTCGGGAGCGCACGTCGCCCTCACCGACGCTCCGCCGGCGAACATCGCCGGCTACCCCGTGCTCAGTCAGGATGCTGCGGCGTGCGAGGTGCCGCTCGCCAGCGCCCCGCCGTTCGTCGTCTGCGCCCCCTGACGGCGACGCCGGCACCCCTTGGCGGGGACGCCGGCGTCAGAGGCCCTCGGGTGTTCTGGTCGGCCGTCAGGCGTTCTGGCCGGCCGTGGCCTTCGCCGCAGCCCGGCGGCGCGCACGCCGCTCCTTGGACTGCGCCCGGGTGAGTTCCACGGGAGCCTGCTCGTGGTGGTGGGTCGAGCCGTAGGTGTACGAGCCGTAGCCGTAGCTGTCGGGGCCCTTCGTCGGCAGCATGGTGACGACGACGCCCAGCAGGTTGCCTCCGGCCGTCTCGAGCGTGCGGATGGCGCCGGAAAGATCCTGCTTCTTGGTCTTTCCCGACGCGGCAGCGACGATCACACCGCGGGTCTTCTTGCTCAGCACGGCGGCGTCGGTGACCAGCAGCAGCGGCGGCGCGTCGATGAGCACGTAGTCGAAGTGCTCGGTCAGTGAGGCGAGCACGTGGTCCATCGACGAGGAACCCAGCAGCTCGCTCGGGTTCGGCGGCACCGGACCGCTCGTGAGGACGAACAGCTGGTTCGGGCCCCACTTCTGCAGGGCATCGGCCAGCTGTACGCGGCCGATGAGCACGTCGGTGAGGCCCACGCCGCCCTCGAGTCCCATGTAGTCCGCGACGCGGGGGAGACGCAGGTCGCCGTCGAGCAGCGCGACGCGCGCGCCGGTCTCGGCGAGGGCGATCGCGAGGTTCGCGGTGGTGGTCGACTTGCCCTCGCTGGGGCCGGCGCTGGACACGACGAAGCTGCGCGGGCCGTCTTCGACGTCGAGGAACTGCAGGTTCGTCCGCAGGCTGCGGAACGACTCGGCGCGAGGGCTGCGCGGGTCGGCGTGCACGATGAGGGGCCGCTTGGTGGCTTCGGGGTCAAACGCGATGCCGCCGAGCAGGGGCTTGTCGGTGAGCGCCTCGATGTCGTGCAGCGTGTGGATGCGGGTGTCGAGCACCGTGCGCAGCACCGCCAGTCCCACACCGGCGGCAAGGCCCAGCAGGGCGCCGAGGGCGATGAGCAGCGGGATGTTCGGGCTGGCGGGAGCGGCGGGCGCCGTCGCAGGCTGTGTGATCGTGATCTGCACGGGGCTGACGGCATCGACGGCCTGCGGCTTCTCGAGCGTCGTCTGCACGGCCTGCGCGAAGCTCGCGGCCGTGGCGTCGGCGATGGCAGCGGCCAGCTCGGGGTCTTCGTCGGTGACGGTGACGTCGATCAGCACGGTGTTGAGGGGCGTGCTGGCCGAGATCTGTGCGGCGAGCTGGCCGGGCGTGACATCGAGGTCGAGCTCCTCGATCACCGGGTCGAGCACGAGCGCCGTCGGGATCACATCGACGTAGCTGGCTACCATCTGGCGGGCGAACGTCGTGCCCTGCACGAGGTCGCCCGTTGCGGCGCCCTCGGTGCGCACCGACACATACAGCTGCGTGGATGCCTCGTACTTCGGGGTCTGCACGAAGGCATACCCCGCGCCGCCGGCGAGGCCTGCGATGAGAAGCACGAGAAGCAGGATCCAGTTCTTGTGCAGGATGCGCAGGTAGTCGCGAAGTTCCACGCGGGGGTCTCCCAAGGGGTGAGATGGTCGGGTTCGGTCATTCTTCCACAGCGCCGCAGACCGCCCAGGACACGCCCGGCCGGCCTGATGTCACTGGGCCGCGTAGGCGTACGTGCCGTACGCGGTCTTGTCGGCGCCGGCCGTCGGCACCATCGTGACGACGGTGCCGAGCACTTTCGAGCCGACGGCCTCGACGTTCTTCACGGCGTTGGCCAGCCGCGGCTTGGTCGTCGACCCCGCCGCGGCGACGACGATCGCGCCGTTGGTGAAACGCGAGACGACGGCGGCATCCGTCACGAGAAGCGTCGGCGGAGCATCGATGATGATCACGTCGAACGCCCCTTTCAGCTGGCGCATGAGCGTGGCCATCGCCGGCGAGCCGAGCAGCTCGGCCGGGTTCGGCGGCACGGTCCCCGCCGGCAGCAGAAAGAGCGTGCCACGCCCCCACCGCTGGATGACATCGGATGCCGCGACCCGGCCCACCAGCACATCGGCGAGCCCCAGACCCCCCTCGATGCCGAAGTAATCGGCCACCTTGGGCTTGCGCAGGTCGCCGTCGAGCAGCGCGACGCGGACGCCGGTCTCGGCGAACGCGATGGCGAGGTTGGCCGAAGTGGTCGACTTGCCCTCGCTGGGCCCGGCGCTGGTGATGACATAGGCCGCGGGGCCGTCTCCGAGCGCGAGGAACTGCACGTTGGTGCGCAGCGCCCGGTACGCCTCGGCGCGCGGGTCGCGCGCGGCCGCGGCGACCACCAGGGGGCGCGTCTTGGCCTGGGGATCCAGGGCGATGCCGCCCAGGGTGGGAGCGCCGGTGATCTCCTCCACGTCCTTGACCGTGCGGATGCGGGTGTCCAGCACCTCGCGCAGCACGGCGATGCCCACGCCTGCCGCGAGCCCCAGCAGGCCGCCGAGCGCGAGAGACAGGCGCATGTTGGGCGCGGACGGGGTGAGCGGCACCTGCGCCGGCTGCAGCGTCTCGATGCGCACGGGGGAGGGTCGATCGCCCGTGGGGGCCTCGAGCTGCTGGGCGACCACGGTGGTGAAGCTCTCGCCGATGGCATTGGCGATGCGCGCCGCCTGCTCGGGGCTCGCATCGGTGACGGTGACGTCGATGACGACGGTGTTGAGCGCGGCAGACGCGCTCACCCGGTGAGCGAGATCTTCGGCCGATTCGCTGAGGTTCAATTGCGCGATCACCGGATCGAGCACGATGGCGCTGGGAATGACGCTCACGTATGTCGTCACAGCCTGTCGCGCGAAATTCGTGCCCTGTGTCATTTCCGACGTGGTGCCGGCATTGCTGCCGACGGCGACGTAAAGCTGCGTCGACGCCGTATAGCGCGCCGGCGTCGTCAAAGCGACCAGCGCACCGGCGGAAACGCCGATGAGTGCGAGCGAAATGATGAGCACGAGATTGCGGCGCAGGATGCGCACATAGTCGTGAAGGTCCATGACGCTCCTGCCTCGGGGGTGATATATCCTGCGCGAGGTATCCTTTCACGAATTGTCTTGTCGCTTTTCGCCTTTTCGGCTGACCGCAGCCCTCGTTTCCGCAAGGACCCTATGAGCACTCTCGCTGGACTGTTCGACGACGATCGGGCCACCCGCGACGAATTCGCGCGCGCAGCGCGTGAGGTGCCGAGCGATGCCGGCCTGGCCGAGATGCTCGGCGGCGAGCGTGGTGGGACCGGCGGGCGTCGGCGCGACGCTCAGGTGCCCGTCGACGACACTCCGCGACTGATCCGCCTCGTGCAGAGCGCGGCGGCGGATGCGGCACCCGTGGTGCTTTCGGGCGGCGGTACGAAGACGAAGAAGACCACGCGCGGTCACAAGCGCCCCGACTGGCTGAGCGTGATCGTCGCGGTGATCGCTGTCGCGGTCGTCTCGGCGACGGCGGTCTTCGGTGGCATCCAGCTCGCATCGGCGAGCCCTGCCGCCGATGCACTGCAGGCGCTCGCCGCAGACGAAGCCGCGCTGGTGAACGCCCAGCAGAGCCTGGCGGCGTCGGCGACGCGCATCGAGGCCGACATCGCCACCGCTCGGGAGGATGCCGCACGCCTCGAGCCGGCGCTCGTCGCTGTGGAGGGATACTCCGACGAGCCCGCGCGGACCGCGGCGATGCAGGCGCTCGCCGACTATCGGGCCGGGCTCGACGCTCTCGCGATCCCCGAGCTGCCCGCCCCCTACGCTCGGCCCGCCATCGACGAGGAGTCGCTGGCCGACGTGGGAGCGGCGATCGACGACGTTCAGGCCCTGACGGCGGAGCTGGCGGAGCCGAGCGGGCGGATGCATGCCCTGCGGGTCAGCGTCACCGACCTGCGCGACCGGTTCGCCGCGCAGGTGGCCGCCTTCGGCGCCACCTTCCCGGCGTGGGCCGAGACGGTCAACGCTGAGAACGACCAGGCCGACCAGAGCTTCCGGGACGCGCTGACGGCTGCGGCCGGTGCGGTGCCGACGGGTCAGGCCGGAGGCCTGCTGGGCATCGAGGCGATGCTCGTGCTGCCGCCGCTGGTCGAGGCGCTGCGAGAAGACAACCAGCGCGTGCTCGACGAGATCGCGGCGGAAGAAGCGGCCGAGGAAGAGGCCAGGGGCTCCGGAGGGTCCGGTGGCTCCGGTGGCTCCGGGGGAGGCTCGGGCGGCTTCCAGGATCCGGGAGTGCCGCCGACCGAGCCCGGCGCGCCGACCGACCCTGGCGTGCCGCCGGTGGTGCCGCCGACGGAGCCACCGGTGCTCCCGCCGGTGATCGACCCTCCCGTGACCGACCCGCCCGGTGACGGCAGCGTCGGGTAGTCGCGCAGCCGGTTAGGGCGGGCGCGCGGGGCGCGCGCGACTGCGGCCGGGAGCGCGTCAGCGCCGGGCGTGCGTCAGGCGGCGGGCACGGCCAGGCGGACGACGCGCACGACCTCGTCGATGGCCGGCACGAGCTGCGAGCCCGACAGTTCGTAGGTGTTCCACGAGCGGCGGTACGGGTCGATGACGTCGTCGTCGGCCGGGTCCGCGGGCGGCAGTGAGATGCCTCGGTGCGCGGCGACGGATGCCACTGCCGCACGCAGCCGCGCCGAGGGCTCGGCACCCGCGGCGTCGGCGGCCGCGAGGATCTCGGCATCCGGGGTGTCCTTCGCCAGCCGCGCGAACTCGCGGAGGGTGAAGGTGGAGCGCAGGCGCGCGGGCGCCAGTTCGACGATGGACCGGCGGTGCTCGCGTGCCATCGCCAGGATCAGGTCGGGTGTGGCGAGCATGCGCGCGTTGAGCAGCTGGGAGCGGTGCTCGGCCGACAGGTCTGCCGGCACCCCGTGCTGCGCCGCGAGTCGCTGGGCCTCGGCGGGCATCTCAACGCCGCCCATGTCGTAGGTGCCGCCGCTGGTGACGCTGCCGGGCAGCCCGGCGAGCCGTGTGCGCAGCAGCTGTTCGGCCAGCGGTGAGCGGCAGATGTTGCCGGTGCAGACGGTGATGATCTCGAACACGGACGACCTTTCGGTTCGGGTACGGACGCCGTGCCACTGTATCGGTGCCTCCCTCCGCGCTCGCGAGTGAGTATTCGTGGTGCCGAGTGAGTATTCGCAGTGTCGAGTGAGTATCCGAAGTGTCGAGTCCCGGCGGATGCCGCGTGCACCGGGCGCCCGTGGAGCTGCGTCGCCGCCGCGAGCCGGGCTCGGACCCCGTGCGGGCCCGTGCCGACTCGAATATGTATCCGATTTGGGGCTCCAGGTTCGGCGGCGGATTATTCCCGTCGTTCGAGGGGTGAGTTATCCGCAGCGCGAAACAATGTTCTATGGTCCGCGACACTTTCGGAGTATCATCTGTCGTATGAGCGAGCCACTCCAGAGCCTCATCGCAGCGGTCTCCGCTGTGGCGGAGGCGTGGCCGGCGGGCGCGATCGAGGGGACGACAGGCTCATCCCTCGTCGCCCTGAACGATGAGCTCGGCAAGGTGCGCAGGCTCACCGACGGGCTCCACGCGCAGGTGGCGGCCGAGATCGCCCGGCAGTCGCGCCCCGAGCTCGGGCCCGACGGATTGGCCAAGTCGCAGGGCTACCGCAATCCCACGGCTCTCATCGCGGCCACGACGGGGTCGACCAACGGTGAGGCGGCTCGGCTGGTGCAGGTGGGTGAAGCGACCGCACCCCGGCTGCTGCTCACGGGTGAGCGGGCGCCCGCGCGGCATCCGCACGTGGCATCCGGGGTCGAGGCGGGGAGCATCGGCTCGGCGGCCGCCTCCGCGATCATCAGCATGCTCGACAAGGTGGTCATGCGTGCGGGGCGCGAGGCGACGGATGCCGCAGAGCGGATGCTGGTAGAGCAGGCCCCAGGGCTCACCAGCGATCAGCTGGCGAAGGTCATCGCGCGGGCCGAAGCCTGGCTCGACCCCGACGGCGTCGAGCCGCGCGAAGAAGAGCTGCGTTCGCAGCGCTACCTGCACATCCGGGAGGAGCGCAACGGCATGACGTCGCTGTCGGCGTTGCTCGACCCCGAGCATGCGGCCCCCGTTCGGGCGGCGATCGAGGCACTCGTCACGGCGGACCTCCGCGCACCGCGAAGCGCCGACGCGCCCGACGCAGACCCGGCCCGCCGCTCGATCCCGCAGCTGCAGGCCGACGCGCTCGCGCGGCTGTGCGCCCACGCCCTGGGGTGCGACCGCACCGATCTGCCGCTCGAGGGAGCGACCGTGGTGGTGCGGGTGTCGCTCGATGACCTCGAGAACGGCACGGGCAATGGTGTCATCGACGGCATGACCCAGCCCGTCTCGATCGGCACGGTGCGGCGCATGGCCGCCGGCGGAGCGGTGATCCCCTGCGTGCTGGGCGGCAAGAGCGAGATCCTCGACTGGGGGCGCAAGAAGCGGCTCTTCACCAAAGCGCAGAAGCTGGCGCTCATCGAGCGCGACGGGGGATGCGCCGGGTGCGGCGCCCCGCCAGGACTGACCCGGGTGCACCACCTGCGATGGTGGCTGCGAGACGGTGGCCCTACCGACCTGGCGAACGGTGTTCTGCTCTGCGACTCCTGCCACCATCGGGTGCACGACAACGGCTACGAGGTGCGCATCGACGGAGTGGGCGCCATGGCAGAGGTGTGGTTCATCCCACCACCGTGGATCGATCCGGCTCGAACGCCGAGGCGCGGAGCGCGCAAGCGGTTCGACTTCGTCCCGGCGTGAGCTGCGCACACATGAGCGCGCACACGAAGAAAGCGACCGCGCCCGGTGAAGGGGACGGTCGCTTTCTTGTATGTATGTGTGGGCCTACTTGTCGGTGAAGGCGTCCTTGACCTCATCGGCGGCCTGCTTGCCCTTGCCCTTGGCCTGGTCGACGTGGCCTTCGGTCTCCATCGACTTGTCACCGGTCGCCTTGCCGATGCCCTCCTTGGCCTGGCCCTTGAGCTCTTCGGCCTTGTGCTTCATGTCGTCTCCAACACCCATGGGGATCTCCTTCTCTTGGGGTCCACGGCCGCGTCAGCGGTCAGTGGGGGTTGTGGTGTCGGCACCGTCTTCGGGTGCCGCTCCGGTGGGCGACTCTGGTTCGAGCCGCACCTCTTCGCGGGCAACGGGAACGGTCACCGTCACCTGCTCCGTCACGACGTACCGCCGCAGCCGCAGACCGCCGTCGGCCACCGGCGCAGGAGCGACGGTGCCGCCCGCCGCATCCGCGTCGCCCGTCGGTGCCGACGCCGATGTGGTCGTGTCGACCCGGTCGGTCGACTCGTCGCGGGGATCGGCGTGGTCGTGGTCGTGGTCCTGCTCGCGCCCGTTCTGGTGCTCGTGCTCGTGCGAATGCTGGTGGTCGCGGTCGTGCTGGTGCTCATGCTCGTGCTTGCGCCCGTCGCCGTCGCCGGCAGTGTCCGGCGCGTCACGGAGGGCGTAATAGGCGTACAGCTCCTCCTCCTGGCGGTGAGTGAGCTCCGCGTCCGAGTCGAAGCGGGGCGCGTGCTTGACGGCATCCTTCCCATAGGGAATGCGCAGTTCGCCGTCGATCTCTTCGGCCTGCTCCAGCGGCACGAACGACTCCGACGAGCCGAACAGCCCCGTCTTCACCGTCACCCAGTTGGGGTTGCCGGTGGCGGGATCGACGAACGCCTGCCCGACGGTGCCGACCTTGTGGCCGTCTTCGTCGACGACGTGGCGTCCGATGAGACTTGCGATGTCATGAGAGCTGATCACTGTCACTTCTCCTGTCGGCCGAGGCCGACGCTGTCGACCTTGCGGTGGTAGCGCATGCCCGCCGCGCCTCCGAGCAGTGCGCCGATGAGCGCGACGATCGCGGATCCGATGGCAGTGAGAATGCCGGTGAGGGTCGCCGACTCGGCATCCACCGGAATGGCCGGGATGCCCTGCAGGCTGCCGAACATCTCCCACTGGCTGCCGGCGACGGCGGTGACGATGGCGACGATGATGGCGATGACGACGGCCCAGATCCAGACGGCGAGGCCCTGCTTGACGCCGCTGAACCGCGCCATGCGGCCGGCGACGTATCCGCCGGCGAAGTACGAGATGAGCAGGATCAGTCCGAGGATGATCGCACCGATCACACCCGCAGTGGTGGCGTCGTCGGCGACGGCATCCGCCACCTCGTCGGTGGTCGCGCCGGATCCCGCGCCGACGGCGAGGCCGATGCCGGTCGCGAGGGCGGTCAGCAGCACGGCGGTGCCCATTGCCGTCAGCCAGCCGAAGAAGGCGGACCCGAACTTGAACCCGCCGAAGCGGTCCTTCTCGCGCGCGAGCACGTCGCGCTGCAGAGTGTGGGTGCGATCCACCGGCACGGCGGCGCCGGTGGAGCCGGCGTCGTAGACCGGCGCGCCCGGCTCCCGGGGGTCTGAAGAAGTCATGGCCTAGAAGCTAATCGGCAGGGCTTCGGACGGCGAGGGGGTTGCAACGGTCGGATGCCGCGCGTAATCTCGCCCGCTCGCACAGGGTGCCCCCGCGGTCCCGTGCCCCGCTCAGCAGGGGGAGCGGGCCCCGACATGCTAAGCTGTCTCTTTGGTGCAGGCCGCCTGCTGGCCGGCACCGCGAACGTGAGCCCTCCACTGGCGTGTTCGACCGTCTTCGACGGATTCGAACCACCCCGGAGTGGGATTCACGAACTCCTCCGTTCGACACAAGAAAGCAGCACTATCGTGACGCGCACTTACACCCCCAAGGCTGGCGAGATCCAGCGCGAGTGGCTGGTCATCGACGCAACCGACGTCGTTCTCGGCCGCCTCGCCTCGCACGCCGCCGCGCTCCTGCGTGGCAAGCACAAGCCCACCTTCGTCAACCACATGGACTCGGGTGACTTCGTCATCATCGTCAACGCCGACAAGGTCGCGCTGACGGGCCAGAAGCTGCAGAAGAAGCGGGCCTACCGCCACTCGGGCTACCCGGGCGGCCTCAAGTCCGTCGCCTACGAGGAGCTGCTCGAGAAGAACCCCGAGCGCGCCGTCGAGAAGGCAGTGCGCGGCATGCTGCCCAAGAACAGCATCGGTCGCCAGCAGCTGTCGAAGCTGAAGGTCTACCGCGGTGCCGAGCACCCGCACTCGGCGCAGCAGCCCAAGACGTACACCCTCGACCAGGTCGCCCAGTAAGCGCCCCCTCAGATTTAAGGACAAAAACTGATGGCGAACATCGAAGAGACCCCGCAGAACTACTCCACTGAGACGCCCGCCGAAGAGGCGCAGGCCAGCGCACCGCGCCCCGTGCTGTCGGTCCCCGGCGCAGCGGTCGGCCGTCGCAAGCAGGCCATCGCCCGCGTGCGACTGGTCCCCGGCTCGGGCACCATCACGGTCAACGGCCGCACGCTCGAGGACTACTTCCCGAACAAGCTGCACCAGCAGCTGATCAACGACCCGTTCACGGTGCTGAACCTCGCCGGTGGCTACGACGTCATCGCGCGCATCTCCGGCGGTGGCCCCTCGGGCCAGGCCGGCGCCCTGCGCCTCGGCATCGCTCGGTCGCTGAACCAGATCGACGAAGAGAACAACCGTCCGACCCTGAAGAAGGCCGGCTTCCTTTCGCGCGACGCTCGCGTCAAGGAGCGCAAGAAGGCCGGTCTCAAGAAGGCCCGCAAGGCGCCTCAGTACTCGAAGCGCTGATCCGAACGCACATGGCGCTGTTCGGTACGGATGGTGTGCGGGGGCTGGCCAACGGCTCCCTCACCGCCGACCTCGCGCTCTCCCTGGCCCAGGCGACTGCTGTCGTCCTGGGCCAGGGGCGTATCGCGGCGGCTCGGCGCAAGGCGGGCAAGCGGCTCACCGCCGTCGTCGCCCGCGATCCCCGGATTTCGGGCGAGTTCCTGTCGGCCGCCGTCTCGGCGGGCCTGGCCTCGTCCGGTGTCGATGTGCTCGACGCCGGCGTGCTGCCGACCCCGGCGGCGGCGTTCCTCGTCGCCGACCGCGACGCCGACTTCGGCGTGATGGTCTCGGCGTCGCACAACCCCGCGCCCGACAACGGCATCAAGATCTTCGCCCGGGGCGGCTCGAAGCTGCCCGACGAGGTGGAGGCGCGCATCGAGGCGGCCATGGGCGGCCCGAAGCTGCAGCCCACCGGCGGCGCCGTCGGGCGCATCACCCGCTTCGCCGACGCCGAGGACCGCTACGTCGTGCACCTGCTCGGCTCGCTTCCGTATCGCCTCGATGGCCTGCACGTCGTGCTGGACTGCGCCCACGGCGCGGCATCCGGTGTGTCGCCTGAGACCTTCCGCGATGCCGGTGCGCGCGTCACCGTGATCGGTGCGGACCCCGACGGCATCAACATCAACGAGGGTGTCGGCTCGACGCACCTGGACGTGCTCGCCGGTGAAGTGGTGCGCGTAGGGGCCGACCTCGGCATCGCGCACGACGGCGACGCCGATCGCTGCCTCGCCGTCGACGCCGCCGGCAACATCGTCGACGGCGACCAGATCATGGCGATCCTCGCGCTGTCGATGCAGCGCCGCGGGCGTCTGAAGGACGACACGCTCGTCGCGACCGTGATGAGCAACCTCGGCCTGCACCGGGCGATGGCCGACCACGGCATCCGCGTCGAACAGACCGGCGTCGGTGACCGGTACGTGCTGGAGCGCATGGCGGCGGGCGGGTTCTCGCTCGGCGGCGAGCAGTCCGGTCACGTCATCATGAGCGAGTACGCCACGACCGGCGACGGCCTGCTGACGGGGCTGCACCTGGCCGCCGAGGTGGCACGCACCGGGCGCACCCTGGCCGAGCTGGCATCGGTGATGACGGCGTACCCGCAGGTGCTCATCAACGTCACCGGCGTCGACCGCACACGGGTGAACGACGACGAGGGTGTGCAGACGGCAGTCGCGAAGGCGGCGGCATCGCTGGGGCTCTCGGGCCGCGTGCTGCTGCGGCCTTCGGGCACCGAGCAGCTGGTGCGGGTGATGGTGGAGGCCGAGACGGCCGACAGCGCCGCATCCGTGGCCGAGGCTCTCGCAGATGTCGTGCGTGACCGGCTCGCCCTTCCCGTCTGACGCGCGGCGACGTCATATCGCGCGCGCCGGTTTGAGCGCGACGTCGTGGATGCGATAGAACAGGGGAGCACGGCAGCGGAGCCGCGCTGACGTTGCATCCCCCCACGCGACGTCGCCACTTCTTCGCCGCCGTCTTGGTCCGCGCTCGTGCACGAGCGGTCGGGGCCGCGAGAGGGCCGCGTCACTGGGGGGCGGTCCTCTCCGCCCCTCGCCGAGCGTCAGGAGCCGGGGGCGCTCCAGGACAGCGACTCGATGTAGCGCAGCAGCACGCCTTCGCGCAGGGCCCAGGGGCTCACCTCGAGCTCCTCGACGTCGAGCGCCTTCATCGCCTGGTGCATCACCACCGCAGCCGCGACGATCTGGAACGACCGGTCCGCCGTGATCCCCGGTAGCGCCTCGCGTGCCTCGGCCGGCATCCGCGCCATGCGCGGGATCCACGCCTTCAGCGCCGCGCGCGGCAGCACCATGCGCTCGATCCCCGACCACCCCGGCACCGGGTACCCCGCGAGCTTCGCCAGCGACCGGATCGCCTTCGACGACCCCACCACGTGATCGGGTCGCGGCATTCCCGAGAACATCTCCGCGACCGGCGCCAGCGTCTTGCGCGCATGCTTGCGCAGCCGCTCGACCTCGTCGTCGCCGGGCGGGTCGTTCGGCAGGTACTTCACCGTCATGCGCCCGGCCCCGAGCGGAACGGATGCCGCGGCATCCGGAAGCTCGTCTGCCCCCGCCGCCAGCTCGAGTGACCCGCCGCCGATGTCGAACAGCAGGATCTGGCCGGCCGACCAGCCGAACCACCGCCGCACCGCGAGGAACGTGAACCGCGCCTCGGTCTCGCCGCCGAGCACCTGCAGCTCCTGCCCGAGCACCTCCTCGAGACGCGCGATGACCGCCTTGCCGTTCTTCGCCTCGCGCACCGCGCTCGTCGCCGTCGCGAGCAGCTCTGCGACGTTCTCTCGCGCCACCGTCTCGCGGGCCTCGGTCACGGCCGCCACCAGAGCGGCCACGCCCTCGTCGCTGATCGAGCCGTCGGGCTCGAGATAGCGCATCAGCCGCAGCACCGTGCGCTGGCTGGTCGTCGCGTGAGGCCTGCCGCCGGGGATCACGTCGGCGATCAGCAGGTGGACGGTGTTCGAACCGATGTCGAGGACTCCCAGGCGCACGGGGTCAGCGTAGCGGGGCGGATGCCACGGCGGCGACGCCCCGGACGATGCGACGATCCCGCGGCGCGGCACCGATACGATGGGCGCGATGGCCGAGACCCCTGCCGCCGGCGCGGCCGCAACCGACCCCGAGCCCCTTGCCCGCGAGCTCTACCGGGAGATCGACCGCGCCGATTGGGCGCGGTCGGCACGCGGCATGGCGAACCCGCTCACCGAGACCGAGGTCGTGCAGCTGCGCGGCATCGGCGACCGGCTCGACCTCGACGAGGTGCGCGAGGTGTACCTGCCCCTCAGTCGCCTGCTGTCGCTGTATGCCGAGAACACCAAGCGGCTCGGCGCCGAAGAGAGCGCGTTCCTCGGGGACAGCGACACGACGACGCCGTTCGTCGTGGGGGTGGCGGGCTCCGTCGCCGTCGGAAAGTCCACCATCGCCCGCCTGCTGCGTGAGCTCATGGCGCGCTGGCCGGGAACCCCGCGGGTGGAGCTGGTCACCACCGACGGGTTCCTCTACCCCAACGCCGAGCTCGAGCGCCGCGGCATCATGCACCGCAAGGGCTTTCCGGAGTCGTACGACCGCCGCGCCCTCGTCTCCTTCCTCACCGAGGTCAAGAGCGGCGCGGCCGAGGTGCGCGCCCCCTTCTACTCGCACATGCGCTACGACATCATCCCCGACGCGCACGTGACGGTGCGCCGGCCCGACGTGGTGATCGTCGAGGGCCTGAACGTGCTGCAGCCCCCGCCGTCGCCCCACGACGTCGCCGTCAGCGACCTGTTCGACTTCTCCATCTACATCGACGCCGACGCCGAGCACATCACCCAGTGGTTCATCGACCGGTTCCTGGCGCTGCGCCGCGCTGCGTTCAGCAACCCGAACTCGTTCTTCAACCGGTTCGCGCAGGTGGACGACGATGAGGCCGTCGAGCTCGCCCTGGGATTCTGGAACGACATCAATCTTCCGAACCTGCGCGAGAACGTCGAGCCCACGCGCCACCGCGCGACCCTGGTGCTGCAGAAGGGCGCCGACCACGCCGTGGAGCGCGTGCTGCTGCGCAAGCTCTGACGGGGGGACAACGCGGCGGATGCCGCTACGGCAGCAGCCGCAGCGAATCGCCGTCCTCGACATAGCGCTCGCCGGATTCCGGGCAGACCCACTGATCGCCCTCGGCCACCAACGGTCGTCCGACGCGCCCCACCCAGCCGATGCGCTTGGCCGGCACTCCCGCGACGAGCGCGTGCGCGGGGACGTCCTTGGTCACCACGGCACCGGCGGCCACCAGCGCCCATGCGCCGATCGTCACCGGCGCGATGCACACCGCGCGGGCGCCGATCGAGGCTCCGCGATCGACGGTGACGCCCACGGCATGCCAGTCGTCGGCGCTCTTGAGCGAACCGTCGGGGTTCGCCGCGCGGGGGAACTCGTCGTTCGTGAAGACCACGGCGGGGCCGATGAACACGCCGTCGCCGATGACGGCAGGCTCGTACACGAGGGCGTAGTTCTGCACCTTGCAGGCATCGCCGAGCACGACTCCGGTTCCGATGTACGCGCCGCGGCCGATGTTGCAGTCCGCCCCGAGCCGCGCGCCGCTGCGCACCTGCGCCAGGTGCCACACCCGCGTGCGGGCGCCGAGCTCGACGCCGTCGTCGACGTCGGCGGAGGGATGAACGACAGGCGCGTCGGCGGGGGTGCCGGTGGGAGACATGGTGGTTCCTCTCGGGGGGACGAGACAGTGCGCCGCGATGCGGGCCCCTCCAACGTACGTCCCGCGCGCCGCGGCGGCCCGCACGACAGGGAGCACAGGCGAAACCCGTTGCTCGGATGCCTGTTGTCGCTACACTGCCCGCGAGGAGCTTCGGCTTCTCCCGCACCGGGGGGTGGGGACCCGACGCCGCAGGATGGCCTGCGGCGCGCCGACAAGGCGTGCACCGGCTTGCTGCCGGCACGTGACGGGGGAAGACCATGGGGAGTCTGACGCAGCGGGAGGCCGAGGGCGCTCGCGAAGACAGGTGGACGGCGACGCCGTGGCGGAGCGCTCCGCCGGACGGCGGCGTGATCGACCGGCCGCGGTGCGGCGCCAGGAAGACGCATCAGCCGACGCATCGGCGGACGGCGACGGGGATGCGGCCGGGGGATGCCGGCCGGAGCGATCACCTCGCCGCGCCGCCCACAGGCGCGGTGATCATCCCCGCGCACGACGAAGCCGCGGTGATCGGACGCGCGCTGCGCTCGCTGGCCCCGCTGGCCGCCTTCGACGGCGTCGAGGTGATCGTCGCCTGCAACGGATGCCGTGACGACACCGCCGACATCGCCCGTCGGTTCCCGGGCGTCCGCGTCGTCGAGCTCGACACGGCATCCAAGACCGACGCCCTGAACCTCGCCGACAGCGTGGCGACGGCGTGGCCGCGACTGTACCTCGACGCCGACGTCGAGCTTCACCCCCAGGCGGCGCTGGCGGTCTTCGCCGAGCTCGGGCGGCCCGGCGTGCTCGCGGCCAGGCCGCCGCACGTGTACGACGTCCGTGGCGCCACCGCACCGGTGCGGGCGTACTACCGGGCGCGGGCCCGCATTCCCGGACAGCGGCGACGGCAGTGGGGCGCGGGCGCGTACGGCACGAACGAGGCGGGTCATCGTCGCTTCGACCGGTTCGCCGCGGTCATCGCCGAGGACTCCTGGTTCGACGGGCACTTCGCGTACGACGAGAAGCGGGTCGTCGACGCCTCCCCGACCGTGGTGCACACCCCGCGCGACGTGAGGACGCTCCTGGGCGTGCTCGCCCGGCAGCGGCGCGGCTACGTCGACCTGCAGATCGCCTCGGGGGCGGCACACCGCTCCCGCGCGCTGCTCTCGTCGGTGCGGGGCCCGCGAAGCGCCATCGACGCCGCCTGGTACATCGCGCTCACGCTCGCCTCGCGTGTGCGTCTGCGTGTGCGTGTGCGCCCGCCGACTGCAGACTCGACAGGGGCGCGCTGGGAACGCGACGCCTCGAGCCGCGTGAGCGGAACACCCCGATGATCCCGCGGCGCACGCCTCAGCACGGGGAGGCGGGCTATGACTGCGTGGTCGTGGGAGCAGGGCCGATCGGACTTTCCCTCGCACTGGCCGCCGCCGAGAAGGACAGCCGTGTGCTCCTCCTCGACGCGGGCAACCTGCGCTCCGGCAAGCGGGACATCCCGTTCGACGCGGCGTTCCGCACCGAGATCGCCGATCCGGTGCGCCACGCGGACGCCGCGCTGACCACCCGGCGGGGGTGGGGCGGCACCTCGTGGCTCTGGGGTGGCCGGTGCGTCGCCCTGGAGCCGAACGACTTCGAACCGCGCGACTACGTCCCGCTCAGCGACTGGCCGATCCGGTTCGACGATGTGGCGCCGTGGCTCGAGCAGACCGCGCGCTACATCGACTGCGGCTCGGCGGTGTTCCGCTCCTCGCGCCCCGACTGGGACGGGCTGTCGGAATTCACGATGTCCAACCTCGAACGGTGGGCCCGCCAGCCGCGGCTCGCCCGTGGCCTCGGATCCCGGGTCATCGCGCACCCCCGCGTCACCGTGCTGCTGGACTGCAGGCTGGTCGACATCGACATGGCCGACGACGGCTCGGTCGCGGGCCTCGTGGCGGAGCGTCGCGGTGAGCGCCTCACCCTGCACGGGAAGTCGTACGTGCTGGCGATGGGGGGCCTGGAGGTCACGCGCGCGCTGCTGGACGTGCAGTCCCGGCATCCCCATCTCTTCGGCGGGGCGGGCGGACCGCTCGGCCGGTACTACATGGGCCATGCCACGGGGACCATCGCCGACATCGTGCTGACGAATGCCGCGCGGGCTAGGGACCTCGATTTCGAGCGCGACGAGCACGACACCTACATCCGTCGCCGCTTCACCCTGGCGCCCGAGGCGCAACGGCGCCACCGCGTGCTCAACACCAGCTTCTACATCGACAACCCCCCGTTCCACGACCACTCGCACCGGCATCCGACCCTGTCGGCGGTCTTCCTCGGCATCGCCATCGCGCCCCTCGGGCGCATCCTGCTGGCGGAGGGGATACGCCTGCGCCATGTCGGTCCGCGGCCCTACCGGGTCGGCCCGCACGTGCGGAACATCCTGCGCAGGCCCTGGCAGGCAGCCGTCGATCTGCTCGACATCCTGCTGCGTCGCTACGCCTCGCGGGTGCGCAAGCCCGGCTTCATCCTGCACAACGCCGGCGGCCGCTATTCGCTGCACTACCACGCGGAACAGCTGCCCAACCCGGACAGCCGCGTCGTGCTCGCCAAGGGCGACGACGGCACGCCGGTGCTGCGTGTGGACTACCGCTACCTCGAAGCCGACGTCGACTCGGTGCTGCGCTGCCATGAGCTGCTCGACGCGGAGCTGCGGGCTGCGGGCCTCGGACGGCTGGAGTACCGCGCAGCCGACGAGGACGGCGCACGCGCCCTCGCCTGGGAGCAGGCGACCGACGGTTTCCACAGCATCGGGACGACGCGGATGAGCGCCGACCCCGAGCAGGGGGTCGTGGACGGCGACTGTCGCGTGCACGGGGTGCCGAACCTGTACATCGCGTCGACCAGTCTGCTGCCCACCTCGTCCGAGGCGAACCCCACCTTCTTCGCCACCGGGCTGGCGGTGCGCCTGGCGCACCACCTGTCCGAGCGGTCGGGGCGGGGCGCGCCGGCGCCGGTGACCTCGGACTGAGCCGCGAGGGCCCTTCGTCCCCGGGCCGGCGATCGAGCCTGGTGTCCGGCCGCCGCTTGCCTATACACTGCAGGCGGGGACACCGGTCGTGTCTGCGCCAGGGGTGGTGCGGACACCTGCACGAGCGAGGCACGCTCGCGAGTTGCGCCGGCTATGGCTGCGTCGCGGCATGGGCGTACGGCCGTTTGGGGAACATGCATGGGGATATCAGGGGGAGCCGTCGACGCGTCGACGGTCCAGGCTCGCACGCGTCGCAGGCGCGCGGCGGCGGCGCTCGCGTGCGCAGGGGACCGCAGCATCCACGGGTTCGCCCCCGGTGCCGGCGTGTACGCCGGCGCGCCCGCGGGAACGAACAACGGGGGGAACCGTGTCTGAACGGTTGAACGTCGCCGTCGTCGGCGCCGGGTATTGGGGGCCGAACCTCGCGCGCAACTTCCGCGCCGGATCGGATTGGGAACTGGTCGCGATCTGCGACCTCGACATCGAACGCGCGCGTTCCGTCTCGGACAGCGTGGGCGGCGTGCCGATCACGTCGGACCTCGACGCCCTGCTGAGCGACCCGCAGGTCGACGCGATCGCCATCGCGACGCCGGCCCGCACCCACCACGCGATCGTGCTGGCGGCGCTCGAGGCGGGCAAGCACGTGATGGTGGAAAAGCCCCTCGCCGACACCCGGGAGCGCGGCGTCGAGATGGTGCGGCTGGCCGAGCAGCGGGGCCTCGTGCTCATGGCCGACCACACCTACTGCTACACCCCGGCGGTGCTGAAGATCCGCGAGCTCATCGCCGACGGCGCACTGGGCGACATCCTGTTCGTCGACAGCGTGCGCATCAACCTGGGTCTCATCCAGCCCGACGTCGACGTGTTCTGGGACCTCGCCCCGCACGATCTGTCGATCATGGACTTCGTGCTTCCCGGCGGGCTCACGGCGACCTCGGTATCGGCCCACGGCTCCGACCCGCTGCAGACGGGCAAGTCCTGCGTCGGGTACCTCGCCATGCCGCTGGAGTGCGGCGCGATGGCGCACGTGCACGTCAACTGGCTGAGCCCGACGAAGATCCGCCAGATGGTCATCGGGGGAACCAAGCGCACCCTCGTCTGGGACGACCTCAACCCACAGCAGCGGCTGAGCGTCTACGATCGCGGGGTCGACATCGACAACCTGTCGAAGGTGACCTCCGCCGACACCCGGGCCGCGAACATCTCGTACCGGCTCGGCGACACCTGGGCCCCGGCGCTTCCCGAGCGCGAAGCCCTGGGCGGCGTGGTGTCGGAGTTCGCCGCCGCCATCCGCGAAGGACGCCCGGCCCGCACGAGCGGCGCCGCGGGCCTGCGCGTGCTGTCGGTGCTCGACGCTGCCGCATCCAGCCTTGCGGCCGCCGGTGCTCCGCGCCCGGTCGCGGCCGACCTCGAGGAGGTGGCGGCATGACCCGCCTGGAAGATTCCCGCATTCTGGTCACCGGCGGCGCCGGCACGATCGGCTCCACGCTGGTGGACGAGCTGCTCGCCGCAGGAGCCGCCCACATCGACGTGCTCGACAACCTGGTGCGCGGGCGCCTCGCGAACCTCGACGACGCGCTCGCCACGGGGCGGGTGTCGCTCATCGAGGGCGACATCCGCGACGCGGGGCTCGTCGACGAGCTCACCGCCGGCAAGGACGTGGTCTTCCACCAGGCCGCGATCCGCATCACCCAGTGCGCCGAAGAGCCCCGGCTCGCGCTCGAGGTACTCGTCGACGGCACGTTCAACGTCGTCGAGGCGGCCGCGCGTCACCGCGTCGGCAAGCTCGTCGCGGCATCCAGCGCGTCGGTCTACGGCATGGCGGAGACCTTCCCCACCGGCGAGCGGCACCACCACGAGAACAACGACACCCTGTACGGCGCCGCGAAGACGTTCAACGAAGGACTGGTGCGCAGCTTCCGTGCCATGTCGGGGCTGGACTACGTGCTCCTGCGCTACTTCAACGTCTACGGACCGCGGATGGATGTGCACGGCCTCTACACCGAGGTGCTGGTGCGGTGGATGGAGCGCATCGCCGACGGCCGGCCGCCGCTGATCTTCGGCGACGGTGCGCAGACGATGGACTTCGTCTGCGTTCCCGACATCGCCCGCGCGAACGTGCTGGCGGCCCGCAGCGACATCGTCGAGGGCACCTACAACATCGCCAGCGGCCAGGAGACGAGCCTGCTGCAGCTGGCCGAGGCGCTGCTGCGCGTCATGGATGCCGAGCACCTGGGTGTCGAGCACGGGCCCGACCGCGCCGTGAACGGTGTCGTCCGGCGGCTGGCCGACACGACGGCCGCCCGGCGCGACCTCGAGTTCGAGGCGACCGTCGGCATCGAGGAGGGCCTGCGGCGCCTCGTCGAGTGGTGGGCGCCGCTGCGTGAAGAGATCTCGACCGGACGGACGGTGCAGACGCGATGAGCGAGCGGATCAATGTGATGGTGCCCTGGCTCGGCCAGGAGGAGGCTGAGGCGGTGGCGGAGGTCATCGCCAGCGGCTGGGTCGCCCAGGGACCGCGGGTGGCGCAGTTCGAGATGGAGTTCGCCGAGGCCATGGACGCCCGCTACGCCGTCGCGACGACGAGCTGCACGACCGCCCTGCACCTGGCCCTCATCGTCGCCGGCATCGGCCCGGGCGACGACGTCGTGGTGCCGTCGCTGTCGTTCATCGCGACGACCAACGCGGTGCGGTACGTCGGAGCGCATCCGGTGTTCGCGGACGTCGACCCGATCACCGGCAACGTCACCGGTGAGACGCTGCGCATGGCGATCACGTCGGCCACGAAGGCGGTCATCGTGGTCGACCAGGGCGGTGTGCCGGTTGACCTCGACGACGTGCGCGAGGCCACCGATCCGCTCGGGATCATCGTGATCGAGGATGCCGCGTGCGGCGCCGGATCCACGTACAAGGGGCGGCCGGTGGGCGCCGGGGCCGAGATCGCGGCCTGGTCATTCCACCCGCGCAAGCTCCTCACCACGGGCGAGGGCGGCATGCTCACCACGCGGCGAGGGGACTGGGCCAAGCGCGCCCGGCACCTGCGCGAACACGCGATGAGCGTGTCGGCCGCCGACCGTCACGGCTCCGTGCTGCCCCCGGCCGAGGAGTACAGCGAGGTCGGCTACAACTACCGCATGACCGACCTGCAGGCCGCCGTCGGACTCGTGCAGCTGCGGCGTCTGCCGCGCATCGTGAAGCGCCGCCGGGAGCTCGCGGCGGGCTACCGCGCCGCGATCCGTGGGATCCCGGGCCTGCGCCCGGTGGCGGACCCCGCATACGGGACCGGCAATGTGCAGTCGTTCTGGGTTGAGGTGCTCGAGGACTACCCGGTCGACCGCGACGGTCTGCTCACTGCCCTCGCCGAGGCGGACATCTCGGCCCGGCGAGGCATCATGGCCTCGCACCGGCAGCCTCCCTATCGGCACCTGGTGCCCGCGAACGGGCTGCCGGCGACCGACCGGCTCACCGACAGCACGCTCATCCTGCCGCTCTACCACACGCTGAGCGCCGACGATCAGGCCCGCATCATCTCGGTGCTGCGCGCACCCGTCGGGGTGCCGGCATGATCGCCGGGGTGCTGCTGATCGGTGCCGGTGGGCTGGCCCGCGAGGTGCTGGCAGCGGGGATCGCGGGGGTCGCCGGCATCCTCGACGACGACCGTTCGCTCCTGGGCACCGAGGTCGGTGGTGTGCCGGTCATCGGGGCCGTCGACGCGGCGGTCCACCGGGAGGAGCGACTGCTCGTGTGCATCGGCCCCGGCGCCGCGCGTCGGCGCGTGGTGCGGCGCCTCTCCGATGCGGGGGTGGCGCACCACCGCTTCGCGACGTTCGCCGCGCCGTCCGCGCGGATCGGCGCGACCAGCGTCGTCGGTGCGGGATCGATCCTGCTCGACGGCGTGGTCGTCACGGCCGACGCCGTCATCGGCCGACACGTCGTCGTCATGCCGAACTGCGTCATCACCCACGACGACGTCCTCGACGACGGTGCGACGCTGGCCGCGGGGGTCGCCCTCGGCGGAGGCGTGCGGGTCGGTGAGGGGGCCTACATCGGGATGAACGCCTCGATCCGTCAGGGCGTCGCCATCGGGGCAGACGCCACCGTGGGGATGGGAGCCGTCGTGCTCGCCGACGTCCCTGCGACCGAGACCTGGGCAGGTGTGCCCGCACGACCTCTGGGAGTCCCCGCATGACCGCCACGCTCACCGAATCGGTGCCGTTCCTCGACCTCGCCGCGCAGCAGGCGGAGATCGTCGACGAGGTGATGCCCGTCTGGCAGGCGCAGCTCGAATCCGCGTCATTCGTCGGCGGGCCCGAGGTCGCGGCGTTCGAGCGGGAGTACGCCGATTACATCGGCGTGCGACACGTCGTCGGGGTATCCAACGGCACGGACGCGCTCGAGCTGGCATACCGCGCCGTCGGCATCCAGCCCGGCGATGAGATCATCATGCCGGCCAACACGTTCATCGCCACGGCAGAGGCGGCATCGCGCATCGGCGCGGTGCCAGTGTTCGTCGACGTCGACGACGAGTATCTGCTCATCGACCCGGACGCCGTCGAGGCGGCGATCACGTCACGCACCCGGGCGATCGCACCGGTCCACCTGTTCGGGCAGACCGCGCCCATGGGCCTCATTACGGCCCTCGCCCGGCGCCACGGCCTGGCGGTCGTCGAGGATGCCGCGCAGTCGCAGGGCGCGTCGGGTCCGTCCGGACGCGCCGGTGCGCTCGGCCACGTCGCGGCGACGAGCTTCTACCCGGGCAAGAACCTGGGCGCCGCCGGTGATGCCGGCGCGGTGATGACCGACGATGACAGCATCGCCGCGCTCGTGCGCACCCTCGGTGCCCACGGCAGCTCGGTCAAGTACGTGCACGACCACATCGGGGTCAACGCCCGACTGGATGCCGTGCAGGCCAGCGTGCTGCGGGCGAAGCTGCGCCGGCTCGAGGACTGGAACGCCGCCCGGCGCGCGGCCGCCGAACGGTACGCCGGCCTGCTGGGCGGGCTCGACGGGATCCGCCTCCCCGAGGGGCGGCCGGGCAACGCCGACGTCTGGCACCTGTACGTCGTGCGCGTAGATGACCGTGACCGTGTCATGGCGGACCTGGGCGCGGCGGGCATCGGCACCGCCATCCACTACCCGACGCCGGTGCACCTGACCGAGGCGTACGCGCATCTGGGCGGACGCAGGGGCCAGCTCCCGGTGGCTGAGGCCGCGGCCGACCGCATCCTCTCGTTGCCGATGTTCCCTCATCTGACCGCGCAGCAGCAGGAGCGGGTCACCGCAGTATTGCGGTTCTCGGCAACAGGCTAGTGATCGACACAAGGATGGACTCCGTTGGAGGCGCCGACCGCGTGGCTCAGCACCTTCGGGTGCTGGTTTGTCCGCACGAGCTGATCGTTGGAGGTAGTCAGATCAACGCCATCGATCTGGCCGCACGGATGCGCGATCGAGGCCACACTGTGCGGATCTACGCACCGCCTGGACCGCTCGTCCAAAGGATCGAAGGACACGGGCTGCCCTATCGCGCAGCGCCCCCGCATAAAGCGCGGGCACTGCGCGTACGTGCCTTGTTCGCACTTGCACGAGAGATTCACCGATTCGCGCCTGACATCGTGCACACCTACGAGTCGTCGCCGGCGATCGCATCAGCTGCGGTCTCATCGATCTCAACGCACCGCTCTGTGGCGACCATGCTCTCGATGGACGTGCCGGACTTCATCCCCGAGAATGTGCCGCTCCTCGTGGGGACGACGGCGCTCTTACACGCGCAATCGGCGCGATCCGGACCCGTGCAGCTCCTGGAGCCGCCAGTCGACACCGACTACGACAGCCCGAGGGATGCGGCGGCGGCGCGCGCGGACCTGAACATCGCACCCGACCAATTCGTGGTGGGAGTCGTCGGCCGGCTCTCAAAGGAGCACGAGAAGGCGCGCGGAGTGATCCGTGCGATCCAACGGCTCGATCAGAGCGACCTGTCATCGGCGGTCACCCTGGTCGTCGCGGGGACCGGTGATGAAGAGGCCGAGGTGAGAGAAGCGGCCGCTTCGACGCGGAATCCAATGCTCACCGTGCGAGTAGAGGGAAACGTTGACGACCCACGGCCGATATATGCGGCCGCCGATGTGATCTTCGGCATGGGTGGCTCGGCGCTACGGGCGATGTCCCATGCACGGCCACTCATCGTTCAGGGAGCGGATGGCTTCTGGGAGACGCTGACGCCTCGTTCGGTCGATCGGTTCCTGATGCAGGGGTTCTTCGGAAACGGCCCCTCGGGCGCTGCGCCGTTCGAGCAACTCGTGGCTGAGCTGATGCGGGACCAGCACCAGCGAGAAGTGCTTGGCCGTTTCGGTCGCGAACTCGTGTTGACCCGGTTCGCGATCGACCAAGCCGCCCGCATGCTCGAGGCGACATATTTCGAAGAGCTGCGAACTCCCCGAAGTCGCCGGGAACAGGCGTTCGCGGTGTCGTATGCGCTCGCGCGATACGCGCGTTTCCGCGTCGCCGTAAGGCTGCCGCTGCTTCGCCGCCTCTACCGATGGGCGAGTGGTCGTCGTGGCTGACGCCACCCAGGTCGGATCGCTAGCCGCCCGTGGCGCGGTCTGGAGCGGTCTGGGATCGATCACGTTGCGACTGAGCGGCCTCGCCGTAGGAATCATCCTCGCTCGCATCCTGACCCCTGAGCAGTTCGGCGTGTACGCGATCGCGCTGACGGTACAGGCGATCCTCATAACGGTTGCCGACCTTGGGTTGTCGGCGGACCTCATCCGATCAGAGGACCCGGATCGGATCGCTCCGACTGTCGCCTCTCTAGGGTTGTTTAGCGGGAGCGTCCTCACCGTTGCGGCCCTGCTGGCGAGCGGGGGATTGGCGGAAGTGCTCGGCAGTCCGCAAGCGGCACCGGCGATCGCCGTGCTCTCGTTCACACTGGTGCTGGGGGGCGCGACTGTTGTGCCGTACGCGATGTTGCAGCGACGGTTTCAGCAGCGCGAGTTGTTCCTTATCGCCGGCGTAGATTTTATTGTGTCGACGACAATCACGCTTGCGCTCGTGTTTGCCGGCTTCGGCGTGCTCGGGCTGGCGATCGGACGCGTCGCAGCGCAGGTCGTCTCCGCAGTGCTGCAGTTCCTCCTGGCGAAGGTGAAGCCCCGTTTCGCGATCGATCGTTCTGTCATCCGACCCGTGCTCGCTTTCGGTGTGCCCATCGCGGCCGCCAACTTGCTGTCGTGGACGGTCTTGAACGCTGACAACATCATTCTCGCGCGTGCGGCGGGCGTCACAGCACTCGGCTACTACGTCCTGGCTTTCAACATCTCGAGCTGGCCGATGAGCGCCCTGTCGCAGATGGTGCGCTCCATTGCGCTTCCCTACTTCGCTCGGGCAGGCAGGGACAGCAATGCCTTGGATACGGTGACGGCGCTGGCATGGGCCCTTGCCCTACCAGCTGGGGGAGTGCTGGCCGTCCTCAGCGCGCCGGTAATCGGAATTGTGTACGGCGAGAAGTGGCTGCCTGCCGCGCCGGTGCTCGCAGCACTCGGCGTCTACGGCAGCCTGCGTGTCGTGTTCGACGTTTTTGCCGGGTTTCTCTACGCACGCGGCCGGTCGCGACCTGTCCTGTGGATCCAGATCGTGTGGCTGGTCGTACTCGTCGTGGCCGTGTACGTGGCAGTCAGCGCGTGGGGGATCATCGGCGCGGCGTGGGCGCACGTGCTGGTCGCGGTGGTCGTGATCCTGCCCGGGTATCTCCTTGCGTTGCGGGGGAGCGGAGTCGCCGTCGCGCCGCTGTTGCGGGCGGCGTTGTGGCCGACCGCGGCGGCGTGCCCGGCGATCGCTGCCGCCTACATCCTCAGCCTGCTTCTCCCGTCGCCGCTGGGAGCGCTTCTCATCGGGGGTAGCGCCGCAGTCGCCATTTACGCACTGTGCGCGGGGCCGTGGTTGTGCCGCATCTGGCGGCGCACGCGGACGACTGCCGCTACCGGGTGATCAGGATCGCCTGTCGCGGGTGAACACCCCGTGTCGGTGCCACCGGGCGTACTCCGCTCGGGCGCGCAAGCGCCGACTCGCAGCGCGCGCCACCTGCCACGGGGCGGGGCGGCGTGGGCCTCGGGCGATGAGTCGGGCGGCCTCAGCAGCGTGCGGCAACGGTTTGCCGCCTACGGGAGCTCCTTCGGCGAAGGCCAGCAGGCGGGCTTGGAGTTCCTTGTCCACCCTTCCGCGGTCGTACTGATGCACGACCGCGCGCAACGACTCGTCGGCCAGCGCACGCTGCGCGGCGGCTCGCAGACGTTCGGTGTCCGCCATGCGTGGTTCAGTCCACTCGAACAGCGTCGTAAACGCGTCACGCCGATCTTGTAGGTCACCGAACCCCGGCGTCAATGACTGGGACAGGCTGAGTCCGTGCTCACGATGCCACGCCTGATCGGCGCCCTCGATATAGGCGACATCGGACACACTAGCGATCCGCAGCCACATCTCCATGTCGTGCGTGTGTGGGAGGTCGCGTTGGCCGCCCACGCGGTCCACGACCGCTCGACGCATCAGCACCTCTGGCGAGGTGATGACGTTGACGCCGGTGCGGCACCGCTGCTCCAGCCAGTAACGCCCGGGCCAGATCACCCACCGAGTGACCGCCAGTCGTGGGCGCGGCAGTTCGTCCCCGGTGAAGTGCAGCGGATGACCGTACACCAGCCCGACGGAGGGAAACGCCTCGGCGACGGCGGCAGCGCGGCCGAGCGATCCCGGGGTGAGCAGGTCGTCGGCATCGAGGCGCACGATGAAGTCACCACGGGCGAGCGCGAGCCCGTCGTTGAACGTCCGCACCGGACCCTGGTTACGGTCGTGGCGGATGAGTCGTACGCGAGGGTCGCGGGCAACGATCGCGGCGACGACTTCGGCGCTGTCATCGCTTGAGTAATCGTCGACGACAATGATGTCCACCGACACCGCCGTCTGCGTGCGGGCGCTATCAATCGCATCGGTGATAAAGGCGGCGTAGTTGTAGCAGGGGATGACCACGCTCACCTTCGGGGTGCGAGTCGGTTCGAGAGGCGCGGCGCGGAGGATTCGCCGAACGCCGCCGGGGTCAGCGAGCATGTGTGTCCGCCAGCGTCTGGGTGAGAAGTTTGGCGAACTCCGCACCGGTGGCGTCCCAGCTCTTCGTGCGGACGCTCTCGGCGATGGCTGCTGATTCATCGCTCACTCGTGCCCGTTGGATCGCTGTCGTCAATGCGGCAGCAAGTGCGTGTGGTGTGGGTGGCGCCCATCCCACATGCGGCCCGGGGAGGTCGGCACGGGCCAACAGCGAGTCGTTCACGATCGGGATGACACCGGCCAGGCGCATCTCCTCGGCGACGAGGGAGATGTTCGTGAATGACAGGGCCAGTCCGGTGACCACGGAGTTGTAGAGCTCGTTTAGCTGGTCCGGCGCGAGGTTGCCATGTGCGGTCACCGGCACGCCCAGGTCGCGGGGTGCGTCACCGTATACGTGGATCGGCTCGTCGGGATTCATCCGATGGAATTCGCGGAGCGCCAACATCGCCAGCATGTACCCGCGCCGGTCATTATGGCGTTTGGCGTAGAAGACGATGCCGCGCCGTGCTCGGGGCGGCGCGATCCGGTGGTAAATGTCGCGGTCACAGCCGAACGGGATGCGGTCGCTCGACACGCCCAGTTCGCGCTCAAGACTGTCGCCAACCATCTGGCCGAGTGCGATGGGGCGCAATCCCAGGCGGTAGCTGTCCTCAGCGAGGGAGTATTCGCTGCCGCGCGGGTAGAAGTAAGGCTCGTAGTCCTGAATGAAGTAGAGGGAGGGTTGGCCGGTGAGTCCGCGTCGCGCCGCGACATGAGCCGTAGGCCACGACGAGGCGATCACCGCATCGAACCCGGCGAGATCCGCGGTCAGCGACTCGACATCGCACTGCAACCACGGCCAGGCCGACCGGACGACGTCTATCCTGCCGGCCACGTCGCCGCCGTAGCGGTCGTATAGGACGAGCGTGTTGTCGTATCCGGCTGAGCGGCACGCTTCCATCATGCGGAACATCGTCGTGTGCCCGCCTGAGCCCGCTCCAGGCGGGAACGCCAGCCAGGCAACCCGGGGACGCGATGCTCCCGACGGATGCCACGGAGTTCCCGCGTCACGCGGTGCTGCGGAGTCGGCCACGTCCTCCGGCAGAAGCGGGAACGACAGCGCCGCGATGTCGACCCGGGCCGCGAGCCGACTCACCGCGTGCTGTGCCACCTCGCGCGGCGATTTGCCCGCAGCCTTTCGCGCGGTCCGCAGAATTCGACCGAGCGCGCTCGTGTTCCCCATGCACACATCCCCAGACCTGCGGGATGGCGGCGAAAGCCGCACCCCACGTTCCCCCGTCGGCCGCACAACGTCGCCTACCGCCGTTTGCCCGTGGCGAAGGCGCCCCTACGCATGGCGACCGTTGAGGGGACTTTACCCGACGGGGTTTGTGAAGGAAACAGGGAATCGTGGCGCGCGCCGAGCAATCTCCGCCGGGCTGTGCGAAAGCAGATACGCGAAACCACGCGTCGTGGGACGATACAGCGAACGTGGCCGCCCAGAGGAAATCGGGGACGATGCACAAGACCTTCGAGATCGTTACTCCCAGCTACGCGCGCGATTTCGAGCTGTGCCGTGAGCTGGTGCGCAGCCGGCTCGCATACGGGCCAGCGGGAGTGACGCACACGATCGTCGTGCCGCCCAGCGACCTCCATCGGTTCGCGGCGCTGGGTGACAGCGGAGCAACGATCGTGAGCACCAGGTCCATGCTGCCCCGCAACTTCGTCGGCTTGCCAGGTCTGAACATGTGGTTGAACCTGAGGCATCCGTTTCCTCCCGTGCGGGGCTGGATCGCACAGCAGATCATCAAGCTGGCGAGCGTGGCGCGTAGCGACGCCGATGCGGTGCTCGTGGTGGACTCCGACATCGAGTTCGTTCGGCCGTTCTCGCTGCAGTCCTTTCTCGTGGAGGATCGCGCCCCGCTTTATCGGCTCCCTGGTGCAGTGACTCCGTCGATGGCGCGGCACATCCTCTGGGATGACGTCGCGCATCGGATGCTGGGATTGGCGGGGAGAGCGGATGCGAGGCGTCCCGACTACATCTCGTGGCCCAGCTTGTGGGAACCCTCCGTCGTGCGCGCGCTACTGGAGCGAGTCGCGGCAGTAGCGGGTGTCGACTGGATGACCGCGATCTCGCGGGAGGTGCATTTTTCGGAGATGGTGCTTTACGGCGTTTTCCGCGAGCGGGTACGTGCGCGAGAAGAGGGCCTCGTCCTGGTGGAAGACATGCACTGCCTGAGCGTCTCGGACGAGACGACGCTCGGCGAGGACGAACTCTCGGCCCTGCTCGGCCGTCTCCACCCCACCGACATCGCGGTCATGGTGTCGGCGAAGTCCGGCACGGAGATGGCAGCCCGGAGGGCGGCGATCGACCGGATCGCCCCGCGGTCGAGCGAACGCGACGACTAGGCGCGAGGTCCGCGTGAGCGGCGATTCTGGGCCGGCCTCGCGGCGACCGGCTTGTGAGGCGAGAGGACGTCGACGGACGTCGTGGCGGGCTTCGGCATGGCGCTGTCGTCGACGGCGTCAGAGCATTCGGGTTCGCGCCCGGCGCCCCGTCTACGTGGCAGCCCGCCCGCTCTGAGCCGCCGAACCTCCGTCCATTTCCCGAGAGAGACCGCGCCGAAGAGGAAGGCGACGCCGACGACGCCGACGACGATCACTGCACGTAGCCTGCTCGAGATCTTCTCGGTCGGCGTGCTGACGTCGGATACGACCAAAGCGGTGAAGAGGTACCGCTCGTCCGCTCCGTTGACGGTCTGAACCTCATGCAGATACGAGCGGAGCAGCGTCCCCAGTTCCTCGGCGGCGGTCATGGCCTGCTCAGGTGAGTCGCCCGACGCTGCGATGGAGATCGCAAGGCCGCCGCCCATGGATCCGGGCGTCACCGCGTACTCGCCCGTCAGCCCCGAGGATGCGAGGCGCTCGGCCGTCTCCTGGGAGTTCAGCCTGGTGATGAGCACGTTGGCGATGAGGTTGGGGTCCGACGAACGCAGGTAGGGATTGTCTGCATTGAGTTCCAGAAGCGAAGGGTCGGCGTCGATCTGCTTCTCGGTTGGCGTCTGGGGATTGGCGAGCGCATAAGCCTGTCCCGACTCGTACACGCGGGGACCCTCGAGATAGACGAATGCCGCCGCGGCGATAGCGAGGATGAGTGCAGGCAGCGCGTACCACTTCTGTTGCCAGATCGTGCGGATGACGGCGAGAGGGTCCATAGGCTTTGCTACTCCGTGCTCAAGGGGGATCCGGCGGACAGGGACAGTGAACGGTTCTCGCTCCGTGTCATCTGCCAGACGCCGCCGGCCAGCCCGACGAGCAGCGGGTAGCAGAGGGCGAATACAGGAAACGAGAGCGAGTCGAAGGTGACCGAACATACGGCGGCGGCAGCCAGCCCGGCGCCGCAGGCCGCAGCAAGGCTCTTCAGCGGCCCGCTGCTCGCGCGCCGCGCGGCGTCGACGGCAGTGAGTGCAGGAAACCAGAGATAGATGACGATGCAGGCCAGTCCGATCAGCCCGAGGCTGACGGCGGAATTCAGATACTGGTTATCGAGGATCTCGAGCGCGCCGCGCGCGGTGTAGTTGCCGGGTCCGACGCCGAACAGCGGGCGAGCATCGAGCATCCGCATGACGCGCGGATAGTTGTTCGTGCGGGTGGCGATGGAGGGATCCGACTCGTCGGCGAGCAGCGTCGCACTGAGCGTGGCGACGAACCCCGGAATAGTGAGGAAGAGCAGAACCACGGCAATCGGCAGCGTCACGAGAACACCGCGGCGCGCCCTCGGAGGCATGAACGGCACGAAGACAGCCAATGCGACGGCGGCGCCCAGTATCCCCGAACGCGAGACTGTGGCAGCGACGGCGAACACGAGCAGCGAGGTCTGCAGCCAGTGGAACCACGGCCTGCCGCGCGGGTCGTACATCGCCCGCCAGATGGAGAGCGGGGTCAGCATCGCGCTGACGACCGCGAATTCGATCGAGTGAAACGTACTGCCCGCCACGCGCATGAGGTTGCCGCGGGCCTGGATCGCCGTGTCTCCGCCGTTGTAGGTGAATCCGGGCATGCCCATTTGGATCCACGCCATGGGGTTCACATGGAGAACGAACTGAACGAGGCCGACGACGCAGCAGAAGAATGCGCCGCCGAGCAGCCAGCGGAGAAGCTGAAGTGCGTCCGCCATGGTGCGGACGGAGTCGCCGGCAACGAGGATCAGCCCGAGGCTCGCCGCTACGAGGATGAGCCAACGGTCGGCGGCGGCGAGTCCTGTGGCCGTGCTGGCTCCTGACCAGCCCCCGTACAGGGCGACGTACGAGATGGAGATGCCGACCAGGAGGAAGAATCCGGCGAGCCTGCCCGGGTGCCTCGCCTCGAGCGGATGGTGGAGGCCCCAGGCCCACGAGCAGAGCCAGAACACGAGGAGAAGGCAGCTCAGGATCATGGGGACGGTTCCGGCCGCGCCGAGGACGTCGATCACCATGCTCGATGGGAAGAAGAACAGGGAGAAGGCCGTGAAGCGCAGGAGGAGAGGGACGTCGCCGGCGGGACCGACGGCGGGATTGAAAGCGGAACGCGATGGCGCGCTGGCCGGCGCCGATGAGCGGGAGGCCCGGGCTTTCGCAACGTCGCGCGTCATGGCGTGGAATCTGTTGGGTCCGACAAGGTGAGTCGGACGTGCTGGAGAAGGGTGTTGGCGCCATTCCTGCTGTCGAAACGCCCGATGACGTGGGCGCGCCCCGCAACCGAGAGAGCTGCGGCAGATTGCGGGTCGCGGGCCAGCGCGTGGAGTGCGTTCGCCAGCGCCTGGACGTCGGGGTGGACGAGCAGGCCGGTCCCTTCGGCCACCAGCTCCCGCACACCGCCCCCGTCGCCGACGACGACGGGAACGGACATCGCCATCGCCTCCATGATCGCGACGCCGAGCGGTTCGCCATGGCTCGCGAGAGCGAAGACATGTGCTCTCGTCAGGCGATCTCGAACGGTCGCCTCATCGACGGCGCCGAGGAGTTCGACGTGATCGTCGAGATCCAACTGCGTGATCAGCGCCTCGAGCCCTCGCCGATATCCATTGCCGCCCTGCTCGTCCTCGCCGGCGATGACGAGCCTTGCGGGGATCTTCATCTCATGCAATCGCTTGATCGCGGTGATCAAGGCGTCATGTCCCTTTGCAGGGTTCAATCGACCGCAGCTGAAGATCTCGAAGGTTCCCTCTCCTGCCCACGGCGTGTACATCCGTCCCCGTTGCATGTCCGACACGCGGACTCCCATGGGGGCTACAGCCAGCCGTTCCGGAAGCGCGGAACCGAGCGTCTCGCGAGTTGCGAGGGTGAGCGTCTCGGTGATGATCAGTCCGAAGGCGGCATGCGACCATTTCTCGACTTGTCGTGGCCCGTAGTCGCTGAGCGGCCCGTGCAGAGTCAGGCTGTACGTCAGGCTGAAGAGCAGACGTGCGGCGAGTGCGACGTCGGCGGAACCTGCACAGGAGTGCACATGCACGTGGCTCCATCCGCCGCGACGAGCGTGCGCAGCTAGGACGGCGGCCGCGGCGATTGTGCGCACTGTGGCGACCGGCGAGCGGGGGGGCGGCGCGAGCGCGCGCAGCGCAGCGCTGAACCGGGACGACAGGACGGAACGGGAGAGTAGCGCGAGGGCGCTGAGACACTCCGACAAGCCCGGGGCCGCCAGGTAGGCCGTTCGTGCCCGGGCCTCGGTGCCCCAGGCGTGGGACGCGATCGCGCTGACCGGTGGTCGCGTCGACAGTAGAGTGACTTCCGCGCCGGCGAGTTCCAACTCCTGCACTTCGCGCCAGAAGAACGCATGAGTCTGGCCGGGAAACTCCGGCACAAGATAACCCAGCTTCACGTCCACCCCCAGAGAACGTGAGATCGAGACTCCCCCCGGAGTCCCGCCCCACCTCGAACAATACGGCTAACTCAGACTTATGCGATAGGTGTGGTGTGAGTACTCAGCTTCGAAGTGGTCGCTGAAGAGCCCGTCAGAAACCCGAATCTGTCGATTCTCGCCGACGACCTCGATCGTCCCCGTGACCCCGGGTGGCAGGACGAATGTCCGTTCACCCGTTCCGCCGTCGGTCATCGCGAAGATGTAGGCCGACCCGCCGTGTGCTTTCAGGGCTGTGTCCAAGGCACTGCCGAACGCCCACTCATAGCTCGGGGAGTTGATCACGGGGGCGAGATCAGCCACGTCCGCGTTGATGGCCGCTACGCCGTCGCGAAGCGCGGTGGAGCACTCGACCAGTGAGTAGTTGCCGCACGCGCCGTCGTTGTTGTGCTGGAAGTAGGCGATTCCTGCTGCGCCGTGGATGATCGCATTCCAGACGGCGCCCTCGATCTGCGCGACGGAGATCGTGCGAGCTCCTTCCTCGGTCAGATAGGGGCGGGCGGACTCGACGAATGCCCAGTTCGGCTTCGAGGCGATGGGCGACATGAATGACTCCATGCGATCCTGCTGCCATCCGTAGGCAGACGCGGACGCTGGGTTCCGATCGCTCGGCCAGCTGGGGGTTCCACGCAGGAGGGACTGAACGTGTGGGCTCGTATAGGCGTACTTGTCGACGCTTGTGACATCCATCAACGCGACATGATCGTCCATGGTGGTCGGTGACCAGTAGGTGCCAAGCGCGCCATTGCCGAAGTTCGCCTGGAGGAACCTGCCGTCGCCCTTCGCCCGGAGTCCTTCGACATAGGCGCGCTGGATGGCGAGACCGCCCAGCTCGCCGAGAGGGCTGTCGCATCCACTCAGCCCCATGTCGCACTCGTCGGAGACGTGCCATCCGACCACCCGCGAGTCCGTACCCACCTCTTGACTGGACCATTCGGCCTGGGCGATGACCGATATACCGTTTTCCGTCACGTCGGATATCGGTGATCCGTCGTGCTCCGCGCCCAGATAGGTGTTCACGCCGACGGCGGCCAGAGCCGCGGCATGTGCTGGCTTGCCGAAGAAGACCGCGATGGGGAAGAAGGATTCCTCATCCCACCCCGAGGCGTTCGCCTGGGGGAACGCGCTGTAGTACTGCGGACCGCCCCACCAGGCCTCGCGCGGCAGGTCCAGCAACGAGTCATCCGGTGCCGGCGGGGCGACCGGCGGCAGGGAAGGCGTGCTGGTCGGCACGAAGAGGACGTCGACATAATAGACGGAGTTCTCGTGGTTCTCCGTGGGGAAGCCACCCGGGCCGTACGCGTAGACGCCGGCTCCCGCGGGCAGCGAGAGGTAATGGCTATCGAATCCGCGGTCGAAGAAGTGCTCCGCGGCGGCATAGCGGCCATGTGGGGCGAAATAGGAGACGACGTAGTCTTCTCCGGGCGTCACCTGGACGGGGGACGACAGTTGAGCCTGCTGCCAGCCTTCCGTGGACGTCTCACCGAAGTCGACCCGGGCCAACGCGTAGCCGTCCGCATCCCAGAGTGTTCCGCGATGCGGTCCGGAGTTGCCGGGAGTCTTGAAGAAACGGATGCCGGTGATCGCCCCCTCGACCCTCGGGGAGAATCGCATGCCCAGTTCGACGGATCCGGTGTCCGGATCCTCCGCTTCGGTCGATGGGGTCTCCTCCAGCGCAGACGTGCCCGTTGGCGCTGCGGGGGAGGGCGGTGCCGGGTCGGGGACCTGTTCGTCCGTGCCCGCGTGCGCCGAGGCGACGAAGGTCACATCGACGAAGTAGTTCGCAGAGCGATAGGACGACGCAGGAAAGCCCCCGGCGTCATACGTATAGACGCCGGCGCCCTGCGGCAGGCGGATGCCGTCGACCGTGCGAGGTTGCACGAAGTACTCGGTGTCCGCCGAGTACGCGCCGGAAGTGGCGGTGTAAGAGACGACATACTCCTGCCCCGCGATCAGGGACACAGGAGCGGTCAGCGACGCTGACTGCCAGCCCTCGCGCGCTGCGGGGGCGAAGGCCACCCGGGCGAGGAGGGTTCCCTCGGATGACCAGAGCGACCCCGTGTGCGGACCCTCGTTGGCTGTGGTCTTGTAGAAGCGGATCGCCACGGCTGTTACCGAATCGGTCGGGGAGAACCGCATCCCGAGTTCGACCGGTCGTGTGTCCGCTGCTACGGGGATCGCGGGTTCGGCGGTGTCGGCGAGGATGGAGCGCGGTCGGACTTCCACTGCGGCCGCAGGCGCAAGTTCGGCAGGCCGTTCCGGGCTTTCCTGGCTTTCCGAGTGGCCGACCGCAGAGACCTCGGTCGGCTGGCCAGGCTCCGAGGTGCCGTCGAGACTGGCGCCGGAAGAGGACATGAGGCCGAAGGTCATGGCCACCGCCGCCGTTAGCGAGGCGGCACCACGGGCCGCACGCCCGAGCCGTGCTGCGCTCGCGCGGGACGACGATGTCATATTCATAGGGGAACCCCCGTCGCGGGGACTGCGTCGCACGGATCCGTGCGAGTGAAAGTAGTTTAAGCGTGCGCCCGTCGCCCTCGGAGCCGGTGAGACACTTCTCATCCCCCCGGAAGTCCCACCCCTTCCGAAGGCGTTTCCCCGCCGCTGCGTCGCGAGTCGTCACGCTCCCACCGCGTGACACCGACCGACTGGCTGGCGCGACGGCGACCGAGGCCGGTCAGGATGATGAAGACGGCCGCATCGGTCAGACTGCGTGGGCCTCTGATCGTTCGCAGCACCGATGCCAGGGTGTGCGGTCCGGCATCGTGGCCGAGGGCGGACACGCCGCGCCTGCTGCGGGTGAGGACAGCGAGGAGAGCCCCGGTCGTGAGCGGCGTCCTCACGCGCACCGGAGGGCTCAGGGGGATGGCCTTCTCTCCCGACGTGAAAAGGGCATCGACATAGAAGTCATCGGCGGTCACGTTCGGAAGGCAGCCCACGCGGTCGATGCCGGCTCCCGTCAGCGCGTAGATGCCGGCCCCCCAGAGTGCGCCGGACAGCGCGGGAATGCGCGACCGTGCGCGGTAGTAGGCGCGCACCAGAGATCCGGAGTCGAGAGTGTCGTAGTGGAAAGGCGGTCTCCCGGCGTAGACGCCTGGTCTCTGCAATGCACGCAGCAGGCCGGGTATCGCTGCCGAGGGGAGATCGATGTCCGCGTCGAGTACGATCCGCGGTGCTGCAGCTGCCGTTCTCGCGCCTTCGTTGATGGCGGCGGTCTTGGATGCCACGTCGAGGGTGGTCACCCGGACCCCGGGTACGGAGCCCGCTCGGAGTGCGGTGTCGTCGCTGCACCCATTGCAGATGACGTGGATATCGAGCGAGCCTGCGATGGAAACGTCGGCGAGACCGCGCAGCGTGCGTTCGATGACCGCCGATTCGTTGTGAGCCGGCACGATGACGGACGCGACGGGCACGCCTGCCGTGCCCTGCCAGTTGCCGCGGGGCAGTGCCTGCCAGCTCCGCTCATCGCGGAGGGTGTGATAGACGGCGCGGTGTGCATCCGACTTCCCACTCCGCAGCGCAGCCCCCAGCATGACCACCCGACGGTACGCCTCGGCGCGGTACGGCGCGTGTTTGCGCATGTACCGCACGCGGTTGACGTCGAGCAGGGCATCGAGGGCCGCCGACGCGCCTGACCTGCCCTGGCTGTGGACGACGACCGCGGTCGGGTCGAAGACGACCGCATGCCCCGCGTCGCGCATCCGACGGCAGAAGTCGGTCTCCTCGGAGTAGAGGAAGAACTGCTCATCCCACTCTCCGACGGTCCTGGCCGCCGATGCGCGGACCAGGAACGCCGCTCCGGTCGCCCAGTCGACGTCGCGGCGGCGCGTGTAGGCATCCGTTCGCCTGATCCACTCCGTGAGCACTGTCGGCCTGCCGGGCCAGATGCGCCCCAGGACGGCGTCGCAGAAGGCGCGCAGAACGCGGGGCTCGTTGAACAGCGAGGGTGCGACGCGCCCGTCATCGCCGATGATCCGCGGCGCGACGATGCCCGCATCCGGACGCTCTCGCATCACATCGAGCAGGGACCGCACGGCGCCGGGCCGCACACGGAGATCGGGATTCAGGATCAGGAGATGCTCGACGGCGCCGGCGTACAGGGCAGCGATATTGATGCCGCCGGCGTAGCCGAGGTTCCCCCCGGTGCTCACTGTGACGACATCATCGTGTCGGGCCAGGACGGACATCGTGGCATCCGACGAGCAGTTGTCCGCCACCACCACACGCATAGGGGTGGAGGCGGCCTCGGTGCGCAGCGACTCCAGGAGGCTGTCCACCTCTTGTGCGTTGTTGTAGGTCACGATGAGCACGGCGAGCTGCGCCTCGCCTTCGGCGGGGACGAAGCGCTCGCTGTAGTTGTCGGCGGCCATCAGCGGCGGCCTGCGGCGGTCGTCATGGGACGGCGCTCGCGGGCGCGTGCCAGGAGGACACCATGGGGCGCACGGTTCGTCGTCGATGGGTGGGGGTGGCCCTGGCCGCGTACCTCGTCCGAGCGGCCGTGATTCTCCTGGCGCCTGTCTCGTGTGGGGCGATCGTCCACACGCTGGGCGATTGGCTCCACGGCGGCATCGGAGCGAGCTGGTTCGGATACGGCTGGATCGAATTCTCCGCGAACATCCTCCTCTTCGCGCCGCTGGGCTTCCTCACGACGCTGTGGCTTCGTCGCCCGTTGTGGGGCGCTGCCGCCGCTGTGGCGTTGTCTGCCGCGGCGGAGCTGGCGCAGCTCGTGCTTCCCTCGCGGACGGCCAGCGTTCGCGACATCCTCGCGAACGCTGCGGGGGCGGTGATCGGTGCGGCAGTGGCGTGGCTTTGGCACCTGCGCGCGCATCGCCGACCTTCACGAGAGTGACCGCCGCCGCGGTGCTGCGCACCGCGGCGGCGGTCGATGAGTGTCCGTCCGATCTCATCGAGACCGGACGGACACTCATCGCGTGGACGGCCCATGCCCTCTGGGGGAGGAGTCCGACCGACGCACGGCCACATAGGCCGGTGGTCCCTCGATGAGGTACCGGTGCGCCAGTCGTCTTGGCTCAAGCATGAGCCGCCACATCCATTCCATCCCGGTCGCCGAGACCCAGCGCGGTGCGCGTGAGACCCGGCCACCGAGGAAGTCGACAACGGCCCCGAAGGCCAGGAGCACGCCGGCTCCGGTCAGGGCGCCGTACTCCGCGATCCACCGTTCCTGACGGGGCTTGCCGAGGCAGACCAGCAGGACGTCGACACCGGCGGAGGCCGCCTCCGCGGCCAGGCCTTCGCATGCACCGCGATCCGACAGCGTCTCGCGTGTCGGTGACCAGTGACCTCCGAACTGCAGCGTCGGCCAGTCGCGGGCCAGGCTCTCCCGCAGGGCGGGCGCGGCTGCGGGCGAGCCGCCGAGCACCCCGAGACAGAGGTGCGCGGCCGCGGAGTCGTCGATGACGCCGCTCGCGAGGTCGCTCCCCGCGAGGCGCGGATACCGCACGCCGGTCATGCGCCACGCCTGGTGTGCGATCGGCAGTCCATCGATCAGGTTCAGCCACTGCAAACCCGGACTCGGCACGTCGTAGGAGCCGTCCAGCGTGTGATGGATGTGGTCGATGTTGACCGAGCTGACGCCGAGGGGAGCATCTTTGAGTCGCGCCGCGTCGATGATGATGCTGCGGGCCTGCCGCTCGTCGACCAGGTGCACGGGGACGCCGGCCACCGTGGCCGTCGGCACGTCCGTCATGACGGGGCCGAGCCCGCGCGCAGCGGAGATCTCGTTGCCGGGATCGCGTCGTTCTGGGGGCGTGGCGGGCGGGGTGCCCGTCGACGGCATGTCAGTACGCCCCTTTCGGACGCACCATCGCCGATGCGGTGCGCAGGATGATGCGCACGTCGGTCGCGACCGACCAGTTCTCGACATAGTGCAGGTCCAGGCGCACGCTCTGGTCCCACGTGAGGTCGCTGCGACCGCTCACCTGCCAGAGTCCGGTGATGCCGGGCTGCACGTAGAGGCGACGGAAGACCGTGCCGTCGTAGTCCTGCACCTCACGGGGCAACGGCGGCCGCGGCCCCACGACGCTCATCTCGCCCATGAGCACGTTCCAGAACTGCGGCAGCTCGTCGAGCGAATACCGCCGCAGCAGGGTGCCGACGCGCGTGACCCGGGGGTCGTGCCGGAGCTTGAACATCGGCCCCGCGCCCTCGTTGCCTGCCTCCAGATGCGCCAGCTCCGCCTCGGCGGTGGTGCGCATGGTGCGGAACTTGAGGATGTCGAATTCGCGCCCGTCGCGCCCGATCCGCCGCTGCCGGAAGAGCACACCCCCTGGAGTGTCCGTGGTGATCAGCAGGGCGATGATCGGCGTGATCAACGCGATCGGGATGAGCGCGACGAGCGCGACGACCACGTCGAGGACGCGCTTGGTGCGCATGCTCGAACGGTCGAAGCGGGCCAGGCTGACGTGGGTGAGCGCGAGACCATCGGTGCGCTCGAACCCGATGCGCGAGCGTGCCACGTCGGTCAGCCGGGTGGCGAGCACCAGATCGGTGGCCGCACCCTCCAGGCTCCAGCTGAGCCGGCGCACGAAGTCGGGGTCGTCCGTGCCGCCGGCGACGATCACCGTGTCGACGCACAACTCGCGCGCGATCCGGGCCGCCTCTCCCGGTGCGCCGAGCACGGGGTAGGCCCGGTCATCGACGAGGACCTCGGTCACGCCCTCGTCGCCCAGAACGATGCCCACGACGTTGTGCCGCAGTCGACCGTCATGGCTCAGTGAGCGGATGGTGTGCTCGATGCTCACGTGGTCGCCCACGATGAGGGCGCGCGGCGCCATCGCCGGGCCCAGCCGGCCGTGGGAGCGCCAGATCTGCCGACCCGCCCGGGCGGCCACGAGGGCGGCCACGCCGATCGGCAGGGTGACCGCGACATGCGGGGACAGCACCGGCCACCCGGTCGTGCCGGCGATCAGCGCGAGCGCGGCGAGGCCGATCGCCGCCGCGTGGATCACGGGGAGCAGCTCCAATCGCTGGCCGCTGCCGTGCCGGTATGCCGCGCGCCGCAGCGCGAGAAGCGCGATGGCCCACGTCGCCGCCACCACGACGCCCGCCGCCACGATCTGCGTGGGGGACGATGCGGCCGGGTCTCCCGCCGCCGCGCCCAACTCCGTGGCGACGGTCGCTGCGGACGCCGCGACGATCACCGCGGCATCCACCGTCCCCATCCACGCCCGTCGCCTGCGCAACCATGCCAGCCGCTGCTCCAAGAGCGGCTGAACACGAGGGGCGTGGACGCTCGCCTCGGTCTCGAAAGGCAGCGCCGCGACGCTCATCGCGGAATTCCGACGTCGAGTCGTGCGTGATGTGATGGCCCGAACGCGCGGCAGCGCGCGGTCGGGCAGGACCGTCTCCCCATGAACGTTTCCCCGGTGTCCCCAAAAGGCGGGTCGAAACCCGCGTCCCCAAGCTCGGGCCGAAACCCGTACTTCCCCAAAGAGACGCCGCTTCTGTCGCAGTCCGACTCCCCATCGGACTGAAGCGGGATGCCGACCCCTCGGCAACCCGCCGCCCCCTTTCGGTGGCCGGCGTCGGTTGAGTATCGCACAGGCCTGCGGGCAGGGGAACCCTCAATCGTCGGAGTCCCCCACAAACACGTTGTGGCGGGGGCGTCTGCCGCCCCCGGCCCCACGCCCCCCCCCGGGGCCCCCGGGCCCAAA
>NZ_JANJFJ010000001.1:0-6111 GCF_024626565.1 Microbacterium sp. zg.Y909 | reverse complement strand
GTGGTTGGTGGGGGTGCTGTGGCGCGCGCTCCCCCCAACGCCCCCCACGGTGCACAGTGTCCCCAAATGCCCCCTGGATCGACAGACAGCATCGGCCCGGGACTCCCCAAATGCCTCAGGCCCCTGCCTGTCGGCGGCCATATTACACAGACCGGGCGTGTCCGCCATAGGGGGGACACGCGAGGCCGCATCGCCAGGGCGACCCGCTAGAATGATCGTGCCTGCGCGTACACTCAGCTGCCCCCCAAGCGGCGTTCTGGGCATGCTCCGTCCCCAACGGATCGTCCGGGAGTGCGCGGGCGAAGGGACCCTCTCGAGTAATTCAGTCCCCAAATGGCTGACTCGAGAGGGTCCCGCTTCGCATATCCGGCTATTGATTCACCGACACGCCTCTCCCGACCCCCATAATCGTGTTATGGGGGTTACCATTTCGCGCTCGAGATTCCGCTGATGCCACGTAGCGACATCCCGGTTCACGCGGCGTCGATCGCGGATGCCCGCCCGAAGTCGACCGTGGGGAGCACTGCCATGCCGTATGCGGACGCCCGCGATTCTGCGCGGCGGCGGCTGGGCGAGTGGGTGCGGCGCTCGCGGTCGGCGCGGATCGTGATCGGCCTGGTGGCGGTGCTGGTGTACTCCAGTTCCGGGGCGCCGCTGCCGTCGTACGCGGCCACACCGGTGCCGGCGGAGGTCGTCGTCGCCCCGGTCGTCGGCGAGCGGCTGGGTGGCGCCCTCGTGCCGCTGTCGACGGCGGGTCCGGTGTCCGAATCCACAGCCGAGCCCGCGCAGGCGGTGCTCTTCGTCCACGGCTGGCTCAGCACGTCACTGCCCGGCGCCGCCGACGACCAGCCGGGAATCGCCCAGTCGCCCTTCGCGCACCCCGCCGCGGCCGTGCAGGCGACCGCCGCCGACGAGGTCACCCATTCGCTGCAGCAGAGCCTGGAGTCCCTTCCCGGCACGACCTTGTACGCATTCGACTACTCGCAGACCGCCGCCGCCTGGATCGGCGGCAGCGCCGTGGTCGACGGACTCGCCGCCTCGATCCGGCAGTTGGCGCTCGAGACCGGTGCGCCGGTCGACGTGGTCGCCCACTCGATGGGCGGGCTGGCTCTGCGCCACGCCGTGGCCGCGCACCCCGACCTCATCCCCCTGATCGGGCAGGTCATCACGGTGGGGACGCCCACCCGGGGTTCGGATGCCGCCACGCTGCTGGACATCGTGTCGGTGGCCACCGGCACCGTGATCGGGGCGGGGTCTGCCGGTCGCGCCCTGATCGTCCCGGCGCTGGTGGACCTGTGCAACCGGGATCTCGAAGCGGACGCCATGAACGGCTGCGGACTACCGACCTGGCTGCGCACGTCGATCGCCAACACCGGCGAAGCAGGCCGGGCGCTGCATGCCGGCTCCGCGGAGCTGGCGAACATGCCCGACTGGCCGGCAGAGCTGGACGTGCACGCGATCGCCGGCGACGGCAGGCTGCGCGCCGGCGGACTCGTCGTCTCGGTGGGCGACGGCCTCGTCTCACGGGAGTCGGCCACAGCCGAGGCGGACACCGCCTTCGTGGTGCGGTGCGAGGACCGCGTCGCGCCGGGCATGACCGGCGTGGGCGAGCTGCTGGGCGGCAACACCACGCTGTCGTTCGGCGGGGCCGGATGCGCCCACGACGAGCTGTTGCGCAACCTCGACGTCGTGGAGAACGTGCGCGCCGTCATCGCGGGGGAGACGCTGCCGCCCGCCAACCCGCGCCTGCCGTAGCAGCTACCGCGGGCGGCATCCACTGCCTCGTCCCGCGGTAGCGCGACGGTGCGCCGGTGCGCCCGGCGCGGGTCGCCTCGCGCCCCGATCTATGATGGGCGGCATGTGCGGAATCATCGGATACGTCGGCCCGCGGCCGAGCCAGGACATCCTCCTCTCGGGCCTGGCCCGCCTCGAATACCGCGGCTACGACTCGGCGGGCATCGCCGTCATCGATGCCGACGGGCACCTCGACATGCGCAAGCACGCCGGCAAGCTCGCCGTGCTGCGCGACGATGTCGCCGCCCACCCCATGCCTGACGGCACCACCGGCATCGGCCACACCCGCTGGGCCACCCACGGTGGGCCGACCGACGCCAACGCGCACCCGCACCTCGCCGACGACGACAAGCTCGCCGTCATCCACAACGGCATCATCGAGAACTTCGCCGAGCTGAAGGCTGAGCTGCTGTCGGAGGGGTATACCTTCCGCAGCGAGACCGACACCGAGGTCGCCGCGGTGCTGCTCGGTCGCGCCTACCGCGAGCACGGTGGCGACCTCGTCGCCGCCTTCCGCTCGGTGGTCTCGCGTCTGGAGGGCGCCTTCACGCTGCTGGCGATGCACCAGGACAGCCCGGGCGTCGTCGTCGGTGCCCGCCGCAACTCGCCGCTGGTCATCGGCCTGGGCGAGGGTGAGAACTTCCTCGGCTCCGACGTCGCGGCCTTCGTCGAGCACACTCGCAACGCCCTGGCCATCGGCCAGGACCAGATCGTCACGATCACCCCCGACGCCGTCACCGTCACCGACTTCGACGGCAACGACGTCGACGTCGAGCCGTTCGAAGTGGTGTGGGATGCCTCGGCGGCGGAGAAGGGCGGCTGGTCGTCGTTCATGGCCAAGGAGGTCTCGGAAGAGCCCGAGGCCGTCGCCAACACCGTCCGCGGACGCATCCACGAAGGGCTCGTCCAGATCCCCGAGCTCGACGGGCTCGATGAGCTCTTCATCGGCATCCGCCGCATCGTGGTCATCGCCTGTGGCACCGCGGCCTACGCCGGCATGACCGGCAAGTACGCGCTGGAGCAGTGGACGCGCATCCCCGTCGACGTCGAGCTCGCCCACGAGTTCCGCTACCGCGATCCGGTGATCGGCCCTGACACGCTCGTAGTGTCGATCAGTCAGTCCGGCGAGACGATGGACACGCTGATGGCCGTCAAGTACGCCTCCTCGAAGGGGGCGAAGACGCTGTCGATCTGCAACACGCAGGGCGCGACGATCCCGCGGGAATCGGATGCCGTCGTGTACACCCACGCCGGCCCCGAGGTCGCGGTCGCCTCAACGAAGGCCTTCGTCGCCCAGATCACGGCCCTGTACCTGCTCGCTCTGCACGTCGGTCGGCTGCGCGAAACGCTCTCGCCCGTCGAGATCGCCGAGCACGCACGCGAGCTCGAGGCCATCCCCGGCAAGATCTCGCAGATCCTCGCCGAGGAGCAGTCCCACATCGAGCAGTTCGCGCACTGGATGGCCGACACCCGCTCGGTGCTGTTCCTCGGTCGTCACGTCGGCTACCCGATCGCGCTCGAAGGGGCTCTCAAGCTCAAGGAGATCTCCTACATCCACGCCGAGGGCTTCGCCGCGGGCGAGCTCAAGCATGGCCCCATCGCGCTGATCGAGGCCGGGCAGCCGGTGTTCGTGATCGTCCCGTCGCCCCGCGAGTCCGCCGAGCTGCACAAGAAGGTGGTCTCCAACATCCAGGAGATCCGGGCCCGCGGCGCCCGCGTGATCGCGGTGGCCGAAGAGGGGGATGCCGCCGTGCTCCCGTTCGCCGACGAGGTGCTGCGCATCCCGCTGGCGGGCCCCCTGTTCGAGCCGCTCCTGGCCGTCGTGCCGCTGCACATCTTCGCGATGGGCCTGGCAACGGCCAAGGGCCTCGACGTCGACCAGCCCCGCAACCTCGCGAAGTCCGTCACCGTCGAGTGAGTATTCGCGTTCCCGAGTGAGTATTCGCGTTCGCGAGCGCTTGACCGTATAAGTCGCAACTTATACGGTGGGTGCATGCACCCGTTCGACGTTCTGGCCGAAGCCGCACGGCGGCGCATGCTCGAGGTGCTCGCCGAGGGCGAGCAGCCCGCCGGCGCGATCGTCGACCTCGTCCGCAGCGAGTTCGGCATCTCGCAGCCGGCGGTCTCGCAGCACCTCCGCGTGCTGCGCGAGAACGGCTTCGCGACCGTGCGCGCCGAGGGTCCGCGCCGCATCTACGCCCTCGACCCGGCGGGCCCCGCGGCGGCCGAAGCGGCACTCGCGCGCCTGCGCGCCCCCTGGACCCAGCGGCTCGACGCCCTCGGCACCGAGATCGCCCGCGGCAAGCGCAAGCCCGCCGCGGCGGGAACGACCACGACGCAGGCGGCACCGCCGCGGCCTGCGCGACACGACCGGAAGGATGCCTCATGACCATCGACTCCCCGCTCATCGAGCGCCTCGGCGACGGCTACCGCCTCGTGTACGACGCGGTGTACCCCACCGACATCGACGACCTGTGGGAGGCCGTCACCCAGCGTGACCGCCTGGCGCGGTGGATGGGGGCCTACAGCGGCGATCTGCGTCTCGGCGGCACGTGGGAGGTCGCCGACGGCGACGGCGAAGGCACGTGGGGGCGCGGCGAGATCACCGCGTGCGATGCGCCCTACGGGTTCACGACGGTGTGGCACGCCGAGGGAGAGGAGCCGACCGAGCTCGTGGTGCGCCTCGAGCCCGCGGCGACGGGGACCCGGCTCGTGCTCGCGCACACCGGCATCCACTCGATGACCTATGGAGCCGGGTGGCAGACCTACCTCGAGCGGCTGGCCGCGGTGGCGGCCGACCCCGACGCGGACCTCGGCGGACCGGGGGCGTGGGACGCGCGGTACGCCGAGCTGCGCCCCGGCTACAGCGCGCGGTTCGCGGCGGCGATCTAGCGGCCACCACCCCGTCGGAATTCCTGCTCCCCGGGCGCATTCGGCCACCGGGCCGGCCCGCACGCAACCCGCGCCTTGAATTCCGACGCGCGGTCGCGAGGTATCCTGTCGGATGCCGCGCCCCGACGGGGACCGGTGTGCGAGGGAGGTGGCTGTGATCGTCGGAATCGGCGTCGACCTCGTGGACATCCCGCGGTTCGAGCGGTCGCTCGAACGCACGCCGCGACTGGCCGAGCGGCTCTTCTCGCCCGCGGAGCGGCTGCTGCCGCCGCGGTCTCTCGCTGCCCGCTACGCCGCCAAAGAGGCACTGATCAAGGCGCTGGGCGGGTCCGACGGCGTGCACTGGACCGAGATCGAGATCACCCCGGAGCCCTCGGGACGGCCGTGGTTCACCCTCACCGGATCGACGGCCGCGGTGGTCGCCGAACGCGGCATCACGGCGCTGCACCTGTCGCTGTCGCACGACGCGGGACTGGCGACCGCCTACGTGGTGGCCGAGTCCGCAGACCCGGGCAGAGGAGATGCGCGATGAACGGGATGCCTGCCGGCACGCTTCGCGAGGCGGTCATCGACGTCGGCGCGATCGGCGCGAACGTCAAGCGCCTCAAGCGCCTCACCGGAGTGGAGATCCTCGCGGTCGTGAAGGCCGACGGCTACGGGCATGGCGCCGTGCGCAGCGCACACGCCGCGCTCGACGCCGGGGCGACGCGCCTGGGAGTCGCCGACGTGACCGAGGCGCTGCAACTGCGGCGCGCGGGCATCCGGGCGCCGATCCTGGCGTGGCTGCATGCCCCGGGTGCCTCGTTCGCCCAGCCGGCGTCGCACGGCATCGAGATCGGGGTGTCACGGTTCGACCAGCTGCTCGCCGCGGCCGCGGCGGCGACGGCCGACCGGCCGGTCGCGGTGCACCTGAAGCTCGAGACCGGGCTCGGCCGCAACGGCGTCGCGCCGGCGGATTGGGCGACGGTCTTCGGCGGAGGCGGCCCGCCTGGAGCGGCTCGGGAGGGTGCGGGTGGTCGGTCTTTTCAGCCACCTCTCCAACACCTCGGCTGCCGACGACCGCGTCGCCCTCGCGCGGTTCCACGAGGGCGTGGCGCTGGCGGCATCGGCGGGGCTCACCCCCGAGGTGCGTCACATCGCCGCGACGGATGCCGCCATCGACCTGCCCGAGGCGCGCCTGGACTGCGTGCGCATCGGACTGGGCATGTACGGACTGTCGCCCTTCGAGGACCGCACCTCGGCCGACCTGGGACTGCGCCCCGCCATGACGCTGCGCGCGCCCGTCGTGGCCGTGCGGCGCGTCCCGGCGGGGCAGGGCGTCTCGTACGGATACGCCCACCGCACCGCGGCCGAGACGACCCTCGCGCTCGTCCCCCTCGGGTACGCCGACGGGGTGCCGCGCGCGGCGTCGGCCCGGGGACCGGT